>CAZASZ010000110.1:0-2767 GCA_964487925.1 uncultured Gammaproteobacteria bacterium | reverse complement strand
CCTAGGTTCCCAGAACATAGTCGTAGGCCTGCTGATAGACCTCTCGAAAAGGCGCCCAGGACATGCGCGCCTTCAATGCACGAA
This sequence comes from uncultured Gammaproteobacteria bacterium, assembly GCA_964487925.1. GTDB lineage: Bacteria > Pseudomonadota > Gammaproteobacteria > SZUA-140 > SZUA-140 > RI-283. The sequence continues at coordinate 2,683 of CAZASZ010000110.1, read as the reverse complement.
TACGCTCAATCGAAGTGCTGACCAAGGCGTCTGAGCCGAGGAAGCGATCCAAAATCTCAGCAATCTCAGTCGGCGAGTTGGCGTCAAAAATGAACCCCTGGCCGTCGAGCGTGTTCTCCAACTCCGGTAGATTGGATACCGCCACCGGCTTTTCAAATTGTATGGCCTCGAGCATGGGCCCCGAGTTTTGTTCGAACAACGATGGCACCACAACCATGAGACTGGCCTGATAAAGCGCGCTCATCTCTTCCGGCGTGACCCGGCCAACAGTGACGATATGGTCAACCACACCCTCTTCCTCGGCCATCTGCTCAACGACGGCTGCATGCGGAGAATGGTTATCGGTAAACACACAATAGGCATCGATGCCCTTTCGCTTCAGGATAGCAATCGCCTTGACCAGGGCTACGTGATTCTTATGCGGCCACATCCGCGCCGGATAAAAGAAGTATCGCTCGGGTAGCGCAAACTTTCGCACTGCCTGCGCGACAACATCGGGGGCAACGAAATCAAATGTCTTCATGGGGCCATAGGGCGCATAGAAGACCCGCTCCTCGGGAATATCCAGGAATCTGATCGCATCCATCTGAGTTTGCTTGGAATGCACAACCAAGGCCGAGGCGGCACGCTGGGTCGGGTACCAGACGTTGCGGCGGCCACTGATGTCCGACTCCGAGAAAAATTCCGGCAAGTGTTCGTGCTGGTAGTCGTGGGGATTCAGGATATAGGGAAATCGGCTGGAGATCGCATGCTCGCAGATCAGTTGAATCGGGACATGAATCAGGTCCGTCTGCTGATCCACAAGGTGTTTCGCTAAGCGTTGATAGCTGAGTTCGCTGACATCCACGCCTGCCAACAGGCTGGGATCCAAGGTCGCCTTGACCCCTTCCGAGAAGTCCTCGAAACAGATGCTGTCTTCGCGATCGGGCAACAGGCCCATGGCGCCAGCCTCCTGCAAGAATGCGCGGCTACCGACGACATGATAGTCGGCAACCCCCGCCAGCTCCCGCAATACCCATTGAGCGTACTGCCAGACGCCGCCCCAGTCCGGAGAAATCGTTGGGACATACAGGGCGGCCCGCATCAGGACTGCCCCGTGTCGATCAGTCTTAGCGCCAAGCCGCAGATCCCCATCCGATCCGACGGATGCTCTTCGCTCAGGACAAAGTGCTCGGTCATGAATTGGGCGTCGTTAATGATCCACTGATAACCGAGCCGCATCCAGGTCTGTTCGTACTCATCGAACCAACCGGGCGGATTTTCGACGAAGTAGGCCCTCGCCTCCTCACGTATGCCGGGATGACTCAACATCCGGGCCTTGATCTGTTCCTGGTTATAGAACCGTTGAAAGAAGTAGGCATTTCGTTCGGGATCGATCTCTTGCGTCGAATAACATTGCGTATCCCGGTACTCCTCGTCGAAATACCCCTTGACCGGAAAGGTCAGGACGATCAATCCGCCTGGCCTCGTCACCCTGATCATCTCACCGATCAGATCATAGTCGCCGTCGTGATTGATATGCTCAATGACGCTAATGGACGTCACGGCGTCGAAGCTGTCATCGGGGAAAGGCAACGTCGTACCCGCATAGTCGTCGACGAAGGTGATGCCCTCTCCCGCCACATAGGCCGACAGGTCTCTGGACAGCTGACGGTCGTTGGCGTCCGGATTGATCATTGTCACGTCGGCCTTTGCCGTTTCCGATAACCAGAAAGGAAACAGTCTGGGCGACGAGACATCGAGCACCTTGAGCACGGGCTCATCACTACCGAACGGGCGGCGAAAACCATGCGCTGCGAAATCAAATTCGAAATAGCGGACGCAGGCGACCGGGGACAGAAGGCTCGCGACCACGCTGTCTGTCAGTGCGCCCTTGTCGGCAAGCTCCCGCTCCCCGATGGCGCGGCCGAAATAGTCGAATTCCAACCCCGGCAGATTGGCCTCTTTGGCGTGTTCAAATGCGACATTACGCTTCGCGTACAATCGCTCGAATTCTGTCTCATGCATAGTTGAAATGGCTCATCCAGTGTTCGGCTTCGGCTTCTATGTAGGCAAGGTCGTCGCCGGAAATGACATCCTTCCAACCCGAACTCGAGCCCTGCCTTAGGAAGGTGAAACTCTTGTCGTGACGTAGCGTGGCCAGCGATCCCGTAGTCTTTTCAAGCGCCTTCATTTCGGAAAACGAACAATGCTCGGCGATGCGACTGACCTGTTCCTGAGTCAATTTGCAGCCGATCAGGAAGGCGATTTCCTCGATACTCGCCTCTACATCGGACAACATGTCCTCGTATCTGAATACCCGAATCCGGGTCCCAGGAATCGTCTTGTTCATCCAGTCGTCGACATGTTGGACCCAGGAAATAATACCTAGGGACGGGTTGTGAATGAACTCGCTCAGCGACATATCGATAAAACCGAGCTTGGTCAGAAAGATGTGATAAGACACCATGACACTGCGCGGGTCGCGAACCAGATAGATGAGGTTTTTATAGTCCGGGTGAAAACCCGCATGACTCTTGATAAAACGCTTGAACGGAAAGTAGCCGAGATCTGCGGGTATGTCCTGGCCCTGATGAATATCGGGCGTGAATCCATGCAGATTGAAATGATTGACCCGAAAGCCCAGTTCCAGTTTCTCAACCATCATATTGGCGATGATAAAAGACAGCCAGGTATTCCCGGA
>CAZASZ010000109.1:0-2992 GCA_964487925.1 uncultured Gammaproteobacteria bacterium | reverse complement strand
ATGGGTGTCAAGCGTAATTCAGCTATATGTGCTGTAGCCGCACCCAGACAGTATTTTTTCGGTGTGCGGTGTCCATATCCTTTGGTGGTTAGGTGGTGATGATAACCCGTATCGCGTCCAGTCTCGGGCTGCTGTTGGTCAGTGCCTCGCTCAGTTCTTCCAGCTGTTTTTCGAAGAAGGCGATTTCCTCGTCGCGGACGTTGGGGTTGTGTCGCTGCAAGGCCTTAAGGCGATTGATCTCGCGTTGCAGGGTTTGTTGGCCGTGTCGGTGGGCGGCGGCCAGCAGTGACGGGGCTTGCTTGTCGGCTTCGGCCTCGGCCAGTTCGATCATGTCCCGGAGTTGATCGCCGTAGGCGCGGATGACCTTGCCGGCGGTGGTGCGGTTCACTGCCTCGCGAATCCGGGTGATGGCCTCACTGCCGATGGCCTGGCTCAGTTGTTTGCCGTTGGCATCGATGAGGCTGCGGATCATAGTGGGTGGCAGGTGACGGCTGGATTGCAGTTGGGCGCGGGCGCTGCTTTCCAGCACGTAAAGGGTTTCCAGCAACAGACTGCCGGGTTTAACCCCTTTCAGTTTGACCGCCACCATGGTGGCGTTGCCCAGTTCGCTGCTCAGTACCATGTCCATGGCGCCTTCGGTCATGGGGTGTTCCCAGGTGACGTAGTGCATGTCTTCGTTGCTGAGCGCGGTGTCGCGTTCGCAGGTGATGATCATGCCTTCGTCCTGGAGACCGGGGAAGCTGGTTTGCATCTTTTCACCGGGGCGCACGAGGAAGCTGTGCGGGTTATGTTCCTCCATGTCGACGCCATAGCAGTCGAAGACGTGTTCGAGATAATCGAGCAGGACGGCCGGCTGATCCGCCTGTTCGGCCTGCTGCTGCAGGGCCTGGGCCGCATGGGGGCGGCAGGAGTTGTATTCCAGCAGCCGATCGCGGCCCTGGTGCAGGGCCTCGTTCATCTCGCTGAGCAAGGACTGGGTGGTGACTATCAGGTCCAGCATGTCGGTCGACTGGTTGTCGAGCTGGTGCAGGGCCTCGATCAGGGTTTCGCCCACCTGGTTGAAGATGCTGTGACCGGCCGGACAGGTGTGCTCGAAGGCCGCCAGGCCCTGGTGATACCAGTTGAACATCAGCTCCTGGGGCGAGCCCTTGATATACGGCACGTGAATCCGGATGGTCTGGGTCTGGCCGATGCGGTCGAGACGGCCGATGCGCTGTTCCAGCAGGTCCGGATTGAGGGGCAGGTCGAACATCACCATGTGATGGGCGAACTGGAAGTTGCGCCCTTCGCTGCCGATCTCGGAGCAGATCAGCACCTGGCTGCCAGCATCGGGATCGGCGAAAAATGCGGCGGCGCGGTCGCGTTCGACGATGCTCATGTCCTCGTGGAAGACGGCGGCGTGGATGCCCTCGCGGACGCGCAGGGCGGTAGCCAGTTCGATGGCGCTGTCGGCATTGGAGGCAATCACCAGGACCTTGGCCGGACGCAGTCGTTTGAGTTGCTCGCTCAACCAGATGACACGCGGATCGATCTCGGTCCAGTCCTGTTGGTTGGAGATATCGCTGGCCTGGTACAAGAGTTCCGGACAAAGCAGCAGACCCGGTTCGGATAGGCCGCTGGCGCGCATCTGTTCCAGGACTTCGGCGTAGGCGGTCGGCAGCTTCAGTGCATGGGCGTGTAACTCGCGTTGCGGAAACCCCTTGACCGTGGCGCGAGTGTTACGGAACAGGACGCGGCCGGTGCCGTGGCGGTCGAGCAGGTGTTCCACCAGTTCGGTACGGGCATCAGGCTCGTCGAGGCGTGACAACAGCGCTGGGTTGTCGTCTTCATCCATGACGGACTGCAGGGTGGCCAAAGTCTGCTCATCTAGAGTTTGGTCGTTTAGGACCTGATCCGACAGCAACTGTTCGACCGCCTCGGCCAGCGGCCGGTAACGTTGTTCCTCTTCTATGAATGTGTCGACGTCGGGAAAGCGATCCGGGTCGAGCAGGCGCAGGCGGGCGAAGTGGCTGAGCTTGCCCAGCTGTTCAGGCGTGGCGGTGAGCAACAGCACGCCCTTGGTCTCGTTTGCGATCATGGACACCCGCTGATATTCGGGGCTGGGGGCGTCCGGCGTCCACTCCAGGTGGTGGGCCTCGTCGACTATCAGCAAATCCCAGTTACCCGCCAGGGCCTGCTCGAAGCGTTTGTCCGAGCCGCTGATGAAGCCCAGGCTGCACAAGGCCAGTTGTGTCGAGTGAAACGGATTGTCCTGGCCGCTGCTTTCTTCGATGGCCTGGCAGCGGTCTTCGTCAAAGATGGTGAAGTAGAGGTTGAAGCGGCGCAGCATCTCCACCAACCATTGGTGCACCAGACTGCCGGGCACGACGATCAACACGCGTCGGGCCAGGCCGGTGAGCAGCTGCTGATGCAGGATCAGGCCGGCCTCGATGGTCTTGCCCAGGCCCACCTCGTCGGCGAGCAGCACGCGCGGCGCATAGCGGCCGGCCACTTCGTGGGCAATATAGAGCTGATGCGGGATCAGGCTGGTGCGGGCGCCGGTCAGGCCGCGCAGGTTCGATCGGCTCAGCCGTTCGTGATGCTCCCGGGTCCGGCGGCGCAACTCGAACCACTTGGGCGGATCGATCTGGGCGCTGAACAGGCGCTCGCTGGGGCGGTTGAGCTGGATCAGGTTGTCGAGTTGGCTCTCGGGCAATTCGGCCATGCCGCCGTCATCACGCCGCCCGCGATAGCAGAGCAGGCCTTCCGCTTCCACGACCGATTCGATGCTCAGCGTCCAGCCCTCGTGAGCGCGGATGGTGTCGCCCTCGGTAAAGCGGACCCGGCTCAGCGGCGCGCTGTGGCGGGAGTAGATGCGAGTCTCGCCGGTGGCCAGGAAAAGGACGGTGACGCTGCGATTTTCCACCGCGAGGATGGTGCCCAGCCCCATTTGCAGCTCCGCCTCGCTAATCCAGCGTTGTCCCGGAATAAAATCAGTCACCGTTAGTCCTCT
>CAZASZ010000108.1:0-3027 GCA_964487925.1 uncultured Gammaproteobacteria bacterium | reverse complement strand
GACAGTCAATCATCAGAGCATGAATTCGTGTCTAAGTGGTGATAATATAGCGTGCCTGCCGTAGTACCCGATGGCTTGAATTGGCTGGATTTCCCAGTACATAGCGTGCTTTCTCGTGCATCGTTTCTGCAGAGAAGGAGCACTTTTGCAGGCTTAAAGAACACTTAACAAAAAGGTCTGGAAACGATTGATTACTGATCAGAATGGAAGTGGTATAGGCGAAATCCTCTCGACCAACATCGAAGAGGAGATGCAGCAATCCTACATGGAATACGCAATGAGCGTGATCGTGGGGCGCGCCCTTCCAGATGTCCGGGATGGCTTAAAACCCGTCCATCGTCGTGTGCTCTATGCCATGCACGGACTGAACAATGACTGGAACAAGGCCTATAAGAAATCGGCGCGTATCGTCGGTGACGTCATCGGTAAATATCATCCGCATGGCGATACGGCAGTCTATGACGCCATTGTCCGCATGGCGCAACCCTTTTCACTGCGTTACCCATTGGTCGACGGTCAGGGTAACTTTGGATCCGTCGATGGCGACTCGCCGGCGGCAATGCGCTATACCGAGGTCCGGATGGCCCGTATTGCCCATGAACTCCTGGCGGATCTGGACAAGGAAACCGTGGATTTCTCGCTCAACTACGACGAGAGCGAGCGAGAGCCCGTCGTCCTGCCGGCGAAAATCCCCAATTTGCTGGTCAATGGCTCTTCCGGTATCGCGGTCGGGCTAGCCACCAATATTCCGCCGCATAATCTTCGTGAGATCATTGATGGTTGCCTGATGCTGATCGATGATCCCTCGGCATCGATCGACGACCTTATGACCGTCATCCCTGGCCCGGATTTCCCTACCGCCGCCATGATCAATGGTGTGCGGGGGATCCATGAAGCCTATCGCACCGGGCGTGGACGTATCTATATCCGCGCACGAGCCAATATAGAGGAAATGGAGCAGAGCGGACGACAGCGCATTGTCGTCACGGAGTTGCCCTACCAGGTCAATAAGGCCCATTTACTCGAAAAGATCGCTCAATTAGTTAGAGAGAAGCGTATCGAGGGCATTAGTGAGCTGCGTGACGAATCCGACAAGGATGGCATGCGCATGGTCGTAGAATTACGGCGGGGTGAGGTCGCTGAGGTGGTGCTCAATAACCTTTATCAACACACCCAGATGCAGAATGTCTTTGGCATCAATGTCGTTGCGCTGATCGACGGCCAGCCCCGCCTGCTCAATCTCAAGGAGACCCTTGAGGCCTTTATCCGGCATCGACGGGAGGTCGTTACCCGACGAACTATTTATGATTTGCGCAAGGCCCGTGATCGTGCCCATATTCTTGAAGGGTTGACCGTTGCGCTTGCAAATATTGACGAGATCATCGCATTGATCAAGGCTGCCGCTGGCCCTGCAGAGGCCAAGGAACAGCTGTTGGGTCGCGATTGGTCACCAGGGCCGATCGCGGCCTTGCTGAGCCGGAGCGATGTTGCTCAACCCGAGGATCTCGAATCCGGACTCGGACTCAGCGAGCAGGGGTATCGGCTCTCGGCCGTACAGGCGCAGGCCATACTCGATCTGCGTCTGCATCGTCTTACCGGCTTGGAGCAGGACAAGATTCAGAAGGAATACAGCGAGATCCTTGAGTTGATCACGGATCTACTCGGGATTCTGGGCAATCCGGACCGACTCATGACTGTTATTCGTGAGGAGCTCCAAGCTATTCAGGCCCAGTACAATGACAATCGCCGCACCGAGATTCTCCATGATCACCTAGATCTCACGCTGGAAGACTTGATCACCGAGGAAGACGTTGTCGTCACGCTGTCGCATAGCGGTTACGCGAAGTCACAACCCGTGTCCGCATATCAGGCTCAGCATCGGGGTGGACGCGGGAAATCATCGACTACGATGAAAGAGGATGACTTCATCGACAAGCTTTTCGTAGCCAGCACACATGACACGCTGTTGTGCTTCTCAAGCGAGGGCAAGGTCTATTGGATGAAGGTCTACGAGGTTCCTCAAGTGAGTCGGAACGCTCGCGGGCGTCCCATAGTCAATCTACTGCCGCTGTCGGAAGATGAGCGCATTACGGCCCTGTTACCGATTCGTGAATATGACAATCAGCATTACATCATTATGGCCACAGAGGCTGGGGTTATTAAAAAGACCTTGCTGACGGACTTTTCGCGTCCGCGAGCGAACGGCATCATCGCGGTCGACCTCAATGGCGGCGATCACCTTGTCGGCGTTGATATTACCGATGGAACTAAGGACATAATGCTCATGAGCAGCTCCGGCAAGGCTATACGTTTCGCCGAGACCGCTGTTCGTCCGATGGGCCGAACAGCCCGCGGTGTGCGCGGTATCCGCATGCCAAAGGGACATAAGGTCATTTCGCTGCTGATCCTGGGTCAGGATGGCGATGTCCTGACCTTGACCGAGAACGGATACGGAAAACGTACCTCAATCGATGAATACACCCGCCACGGTAGGGGCGGGCAGGGGATAATGTCGATTCAGACCTCCGAGCGTAACGGTCAGGTTATAGGCGCAGCTCTGGTTTCCGATGACGACGAGATCATCTTGATTTCGGACGCTGGGACCTTGGTGCGCACTCGAATCGAAGAAATATCACGTCTGGGGCGCAATACACAGGGCGTTCGAATTATTCGTTTGAGTGCTCAGGAACGTCTGGTCGATGTCGTGCGTGCGGCGCAAATCGAAGGACTGTCCGATGACGAGATCGCGGTTGACGATCTCGAACCGCAAGTTGGCGACGATCCTGAGTAGATCTTAGTATTTCAAAATAATCAATGAATTAGGAGTGAATAATGAGTAGGGTTATTAATTTCAGTGCAGGCCCGGCGATGTTGCCCGAAACCGTGCTGGAACAGGCTAGATCGGAGATGTTGGATTGGCAGGGCAGCGGTATGTCGGTCATGGAGATGAGCCACCGCGGAAAGGAGTTTATGTCCATCGCTGAGAAGGCCGAGGCCGATCTGCGGGACCTGCTTAAGATCAGCGAT
>CAZASZ010000107.1:0-3102 GCA_964487925.1 uncultured Gammaproteobacteria bacterium | reverse complement strand
CCATTTGCTTTAGCGACCTTAGTCGCCATAGGGTTTAATATTGTATTGAGAATAAAGAAATTGATTATCGACAGGTGTCGGTCGCGGCACCTTGTACGATCCGTCATGGCGGTTGTCCCATAGCGGTGCTGCGTGGCGGGACGACGTTGGTGTAAACAGGATTGTCTTTCCCCCGGGCAGCTTTTGGTGTCTGATCAATTGCGGTAGTATGCGGCCCACTATGGCCTATTCGAGACCCGGCGCAGATGCTCAAGATCTATAACACGCTAGAACGCAGTAAACAGGTGTTCGTGCCCATCCAGGATGGCGTCGTCCGCATGTATGTCTGCGGCATGACGGTATATGACTATTGCCACGTTGGACATGCCCGTGTCCTGGTTGCCTTTGACGTCGTTCGCCGCTACCTCGAGTCAGTGGGTTATAAGGTCATCTTTGTCCGCAATATCACCGATATCGACGACAAGATCATTGCCAGGGCCGAACAGAATGGCGAGTCGATCTCAGACTTGACCGGGCGTTTTATCAAGGCTATGCATGATGACGCTGAGGCGTTGTCGGTTTTACCACCGGATATTGAGCCGCGGGCGACCGATTCCATGGATCAGATCGTCGCCATGATCCAATCCCTTTGCGACAAAGGCTATGCCTATCAGGCCGCCAACGGCGACGTCTATTATCGTGTGGCCCGTTTCGCGGACTACGGCAAGCTTTCCGGCAAGCAGCTCGATGACCTGCGCTCGGGCGCGCGGGTCGAGGTCGACGAGGCTAAGGAGGATCCGCTGGATTTTGTACTCTGGAAGTCGGCCAAACCCGGTGAACCGAGCTGGCCGTCACCCTGGGGCGAAGGACGTCCCGGTTGGCATATCGAGTGTTCGGCCATGTCCGTCGACAACCTCGGGCCTCGTTTCGACATCCATGGCGGCGGTATGGACCTCCAGTTTCCGCATCACGAGAATGAGATCGCCCAGGCCTGTGCGGCGACCGGCGAGTCGTTCGCGAACGTCTGGATGCATAACGGCTTTGTTCAGATCAACCAGGAGAAGATGTCCAAGTCCCTGGGCAATTTCTTCACGGTTCGCGAGGTCCTCGAGCACTATGGTGGTGAGATTGTCCGCTACTTCATTCTCGCCAGTCATTATCGCAGCCCGCTGAATTACGCCGATACTCAGCTCGACAACGCCCGTGCCGCGTTGGAACGGTTCTATATCGCGCTACGCGGTATCGACGCGGCCGAAGTGTCGGGCGAGGAGCCTCATTTGGCCGACTATCGGGCGCGTTTCCAGGCCGCCATGGATGACGACTTCAATACCCCGGTCGCGCTTGAGATCCTATTTGATCTCGCCCGCGCCATCAATCGTGCTCGTCAGTCCGGTGACGACGACCAGGCCCGGGTGCTTGCCAGTGGCCTGCGTGCACTGGGCGGTATCCTCGGGATATTGCAACGAGACCCCGAGCAGTTCCTACAGGGTGGGCGCGGCGCTGACGGTTCGGATGATGATGACGAAATCGACTCATTGATCCGCCAGCGTACCGAGGCCCGTGCCGCCAAGGATTGGGCCGAAGCCGACCGCATCCGTGGCCTGCTTGATGAAAAAGGCATCGTTCTCGAAGATGGTGCCAACGGCACCATCTGGCGCCGAAGCTAATAAAAACGGCTCCTATAGGTTCAACGCAACATATTCGCCTACTCGGCGCGCAGGGCGTCGACTGGGTTCATCCGCGCCGCATGACGGGCTGGCAACACACCGGATAGCAGGCCAATTGTGAGCGCGATGGTCTCGGACAGCGCGACGTAATACCAGGGGGTGTGCACGGGTAGTCCTGGCGCCAGCGCGTGCAGGGCCGCAGCCCCGCCGATACCGATGACGAGTCCTGCGACTCCGCCCAGGCCGGCGAGGATCACGGATTCCGAAAGGAACAGCAATAACACCTGCGCATGAGTCGTCCCCAGCGCGCGCAGGAGCCCGATTTCCCCGATGCGCTCGCGGACCGTGATGGTCAGTATGGTCAGGATGCCGACTCCGCCGACCAACAGAGATATGCCGCCCAAGGCCCCGACCGCGAAGGTCAACACCCCGAGAATTGAACCCAGGGTTTCGAGCATCTGTGCCTGAGTCGTTAGCGTAAAGTCATCCTGACCATGGCGCGCAATGAGCAGGCGTCTCAGGCCTGCCGCGACCGTATCCGTTTCCATGTCCTCGCGATAAAGCACATCGACCTCCATGAGGCCATTACGGTTGAACAGTTCCTGGGCGCGTCCCGCTGGGATATAGACGGCGTCGTCGAGGTCGAAACCGAGCACTTGCCCCTTGCTGGCCATCGTCCCTATCACCGTAAAGCGGCTGTTGTCGATGCGGAGATGGCGTCCGAGGGGATTGATCCCAGGGAAGAGCTCACGGGTGATCTTGGCGCCGAGCACGGCGAAGGCCCTTGCAGTTCTCGGGTTATCGGGCGGCAGGAAATGCCCGCTTGCTACCGCTAGCTGGAATACCCCCGGCATCTCGGGACCCACTCCATAAATATTGGTACGCCGGTGTTTGGCCCCGTACTTGGCCTGGGCGTTGCCCTGGACGAAGGGTACAATCGCTTCGACGCCACGCACACTTTCTAAGGCCTCAGCGTCCAGTAGCGTCAACGGGCGGGCAGATGCAATCGTGCCGACCGGGGTTCCCATGGTGGTTGTCCTACCCGGATTGATCGCAATCAGGTGGGTGCCGAACTGGGTGAACTCGGTAAGGATGTAGTGACGGACTCCTTCGCCGATCGAGGTCAGCAGCACGACGGCCGCGACTCCGATGGCAATGCCGAGTCCGGTCAAAGCACTACGGGCCTTGTGCGCGGACAGCGCGGAGATAGTTAGATGCAGCAAATCGGTGAAGGTCATGGCCCTAACGTCTCTGCAGCGAGGTGATGGGGTCGAGACTCGCAGCTTTGCGCGCGGGGAGGATGCCGAACAGCAGTCCTGTCAGTACAGCGACAACGATAGCGGCTAGTTGTGACCACCAGGGAGCTGTCATAGACAGTTGAGGGAACCAATGCGCGATGGCTTGGTTCCCGGCATATCCGATGATGAGTCCCAACACGGCCCCTAGGATGGCTAGC
>CAZASZ010000106.1:1882-3139 GCA_964487925.1 uncultured Gammaproteobacteria bacterium | reverse complement strand
ACCACTCGGGCACCCTGGATGTTTTCGTCGACGATGGTGGCCACGTCGGCTTGCCGGGCCTGCACCACCCACGACAATGGGAACAGCTGATTGCGGAGTCGACGGCCCACCACGTAGACGAACGGCAGCGGGACTATGGACACCAGAGTGAGCGGCAGGTCGATGATCACCATGGCGGTGAGCGCCCAAGTGAGCAGCACGAATTGCATGGCGATCATCGGGCCGAAGGCGAACAAGAGCTGGATCGACCTCACATCGGTGTTGGCTCGCGAGATCACCTGCCCGCTCTGGGTTCGGTCCCAGTAGGCGAACGAGAGCTCGGTGAGGCGTTCGAAGATCAGGTTTCGAAGATCGTTTTCGATGTTGTGGGCAGCCCGAAAGAGGCCAAACCGAAAGAAGTAGCCGAGGGTGAATCTCACAGTGGCAAAAAGGAACAGCGCCACCACGAACTTGCCAACCGGCTTCCCGGCGTTGATCGCATCGATGCCTCTGCCGATGGTGATGGGCACCGCCACCGATCCTCCTGTGGCGACGAGCCCGGCCAACAATGCCCATTGGAACTTGTTGCGATGCGACTTCACGATCGGCCAGACTCGCCTCATCCACCCGAGGGAACGGTCGGGATCGATCGCGGCGAGGGGCCGTTCGAAACGGCTTTGCTGATATGGATTCGACGCGGGATCGTCGATGGTCGCCTCTGGCATTCGTACAAGCTACGGCTACATTCGCGGTGCTGGCAGATCGAGGAGGATCGATAGACACCGCACTGAGACTTCTGGCAGTACTTGCCCTGGTTGCCGCGAACGCCGGTTTCGTGGCTGCCGAATTTGCGTTGGTAGCGGTGGACCGCACCCGCGTCGACGAGCGCGCCGGTGCCGGCGACCGTGGTGCTCGACGCGTTCAACGGCTCGTCCAAAACCTTTCGTACCACCTGTCCGGCGCCCAGTTGGGCATCACCATCACCTCGCTGCTTCTCGGCTTCATCGCCGAACCAGCGGTGGCCTCACTCATCGAACCGGCATTGGATGGCGCTTTGGGCTCGTCCAGCGCCGGCGTTTCGATCGTGATCGCGTTCGTGATCGCCACGGTCGTTCAGATGGTGCTCGGCGAACTCGTTCCGAAGTCGCTCTCCACCAGCAATCCGCTTGCGGCTGCCATCGCTCTGTCTCGCCCGGTGGCGGTTTACGGCACGGTGTCGAAACCCGTGGTCGGGTTCCTCGATGGGCTGGCCGCTCGGATATCCCAGAGGCTCGGGTT
>CAZASZ010000106.1:0-1782 GCA_964487925.1 uncultured Gammaproteobacteria bacterium | reverse complement strand
CCGCGGGCATCATCACTCTTGAAGACATCCTTGAAGAAATCGTGGGAGAGATCGACGACGAACACGACGATGTCGCTCCTGGGCTGACCCGTGTCGAGGCCCGGGGATCCACGATCATTCCGGCCTCGCTCCACCACGACGAGGTTCTCGATTCTGTCGGGTTCGAGATGCCCGACGGCGAATACGAGACCCTGGCAGGGCTGGTCCTCGACCGGCTCGGACACATTCCCGAACCGGGGGAGATGTGCACGGTCGACGGTTGGCGGATCGAAGTGGTGGCCATGGACAGATTGCGCATTGCCACGGTGCGGATGGTTGAGCCGCGGGAGTTGGCGCAATGACCGGATGGATGCTCGTCCTGTCGGTGGTTCTGGTGGCGGTAAACGCGTTTTTCGTGTCGGTTGAGTTCTCGCTCATCGGAAGCCGCACGTCAAGACTCGAACCGATGGCCGACGGTTCCGACGAAGGAGCAACGATCGCTCTCGAAGCGGTGCGTGATCTCCAACCCCAGTTGGCCGGCGCGCAGTTGGGGATCACAATGGCATCGTTGGGTCTCGGTTTTGTTGCCGAGCCGGCGGTGTCGAGCATCATCGAATCAGCCATCGAACGTTTCGGCGAGATCCCGTCGGGTCTGCTCCATACGATTGGTTTCGTGGGGGCTCTGGCCATTGTCGTCACCGTCCACATGGTGCTCGGTGAGATGGTTCCCAAGAACATGGCTCTGTCGGGGCCCGAGCGCGCCGCTCGGGTGTTGGCGCCTGCTCACCGGGCCTACGTGATCGCGTTTCGCCCGGTGATCTGGTTGCTCAACGAGATGTCCAACTCCACGGTGCGGCTACTCGGCAGTGATCCGGTCGACGAGATCAACACCGCTCTCACGGTCAATGAGTTTCATACGCTCATTGCCGGCGCCCACGAGGACGGGGTCATCGAGGTGGCCGAGCATGATCTGCTGGCCGGTGCCCTCGACTTTCGGGCTCGAACAGCAGGTTCGGTGATGATCCCCAAATCGCGCGTGGTCAGCATCGGCAGGTCCACCCCAGTCTCGGAGATCGAGGCGCTTGTTGCCCGCTCCGGCCACAGCCGGTTGCCGATCGAGGGGACCGGGTCCGACGACATTGTGGGATTCATCCACTCGAAGGATCTGCTGCGCTTGCCGGACGACGCTCGGCCGGAGCCGCCGCCGCTCGAGATCATCCGCCGGATGCTCATCGTGTCGCCCGACAAGTCGATTCGCGATCTGATGCGATCGATGCGTCGGACCCGCCGCCACATGGCCTTGGTGAGAGACACAGACGGTGTTCTCCTCGGGATGGTCACGCTCGAAGATGTGCTCGAATCTCTGGTGGGGTCGATTCGTGATGAGACCGATCGACCCGAATCAACCCCCGAGGTCGGAGAGGGCCCCCGTTAGGGGAGTGCTGAGCAGAGCCCGGCCCCGACTCGAATCGAGTCGGCAGTCGCGTGGGCGATCCGGTCGGTTTCCCGATATGCAACCTTGTAGCGACTCGGCCGGCACCCCAACCAGAGGAGCGAGCAATCGGGCGAAGGTGAGACGGTCGATCGCGTCTGCGCCGGCCATGTGGATGAGTCCGCTCGCGGTCTTTTCGGAGGCAATTTCGATCAGCGCATCAGCGAGCCGATCGGCTCTGATTGGGCAGCGGATCTCGTCAGTGAAGAATTCCACGCTGGAATCGGCGACGAGGCGACGTTGAGGGCCGACCGGGTCGCGACCCCACAGAAGACTCGTACGTGCAATAACGGCGGCCGGGTTCGCCTCGG
>CAZASZ010000105.1:0-3318 GCA_964487925.1 uncultured Gammaproteobacteria bacterium | reverse complement strand
GATCGGGTTATACTCCATCGCGCCGTAAAAAACATCCGCCAGATGCCCACCGGCATCCGTCCGTCTATTGAACTAGCGGGTCGTTCGCCGATAAGACGTGTGGACAATGACGCTAACACTCACAGATAATCCATCTTCTTTTCACCCCCAGAGAATCGCATGGACCTACTGCTCATCCTGAAGGCCGTTGTAATCAGTGTCATCGAGGGCCTGACCGAATTCCTGCCCGTATCAAGCACCGGCCACATGATTATTGCTGGAGATCTGCTGCAGTTCAATGACGATATCGGCAAGGCCTTTGAAATTGTGATTCAACTCGGCGCCATCCTGGCGATCTGTTGGGAATATCGAGCTCGCCTCTTGCACGTGACACGTGGACTTGGACGAGATCCGGTCGCACATCGTTTTGTCGCCAACCTTTTCATAGCCTTCCTGCCCGTCGCGATCGTCGGCCTGTTGTTCCACAAGGCGATCAAGGCCCACCTATTTCAACCGTTCACAGTCGCCATCGCCTTCATCATAGGCGGTCTGATCATCTACTGGGTCGAGAAAAAGAGGACCTACCGACCGTATATCCATGACGTCGATGAAATGTCCTGGCGGGATGCCCTCACGGTAGGACTCGCCCAGGTCCTTTCGCTGATCCCCGGCACCTCGCGTTCAGGGGCTACCATCATCGGAGGCATGGTGTTCGGGCTATCGCGGCAAACGGCCACGGAGTTTTCGTTTTTCCTCGCCATTCCGGTCATGTTCGCCGCCTCCGGCTATGATCTCTATAAGCACTGGGACGTGATGAACATGCAGCAGGCCTGGATCTTCCTGATCGGCTTTATCGTCGCCTTTTTCAGCGCCTTCATCGCGACCAAGGCCTTGGTGAGATTCGTGGCCAGTCATTCCTTCATGGTCTTCGCCTGGTATCGTATCGCCTTCGGAATTCTGCTGTTGATCTACTATCGCGCAGACCTATTCCAAGCCCTATAAAAATGCGCCCAGGGGCGGAGCGAATTGGCCTGATCCCGCTTCATCTATATACTGCATCCCTCTATATAACTTTTTCGAGCAAATACCCCAACTTAAAACATGAATATCCTACTCGTTGGCAATGGCGGCCGGGAACATGCCCTGGCCTGGAAATTGGCTCAATCACCCAAGGTGTCGAAGGTCTATATTGCCCCCGGCAATGGCGGCACGGCGGCCGAAGCCAACATGGAAAATGTTGCCATCGCCGCCACCGATATCCCGGCCCTGATCGAATTCGCCCAATCGAAACAGATCGGCCTGACCGTAATCGGACCCGAAGCCCCCTTGGTCGCCGGCATTGTCGACGCGTTCCAGGATGCCGGCCTGCCCTGTTTCGGGCCCTGTCAGGCAGCGGCCCGGCTTGAAGGATCAAAGGCCTACAGTAAGGCATTCATGGATCGTCACGGCATTCCGACCGCCAGCCACGCTGCGTTCACTGATTGCGACACGGCCTTGAGCTATCTGCATGAACGAGGTGTGCCGATCGTCGTCAAGGCCGATGGTCTCGCCGCAGGCAAGGGTGTCATTGTCGCTCAGGATATGGTCGCGGCCGAGAGCGCCGTCCGCGACATGCTGTCGGGCAATGTCTTTGGCGAAGCCGGACACCGAGTCATCATCGAGGATTTCCTTGAGGGTGAAGAGGCCAGCTTCATCGTTATGGCCGACGGTAGTCATGCCCTCGCCATGGCCACCTCGCAGGACCACAAGGCCAGGGACGAAGGCGACACCGGACCCAACACCGGCGGCATGGGAGCCTATTCACCGGCCCCGGTCGTCACTCCGAAGATCCATGAGCGGGTCATGAGCGAGGTCATCCGCCCCGTCCTGGAGGGCATGACGGCTGAAGGTCACCCGTACACGGGTTTCCTATATGCAGGCCTTATGATCTCGCCGACAGGTGAACTCAAGGTCCTGGAATTCAACTGTCGGTTCGGCGACCCCGAGACCCAGCCCATCATGATGCGTCTGAAATCGGACTTGGTCGCACTCTGCCAGGCCGCGCTTGATGGCGGCCTCGATCAGATCAAGGCCGAGTGGGATCCACGACCGGCGATCGGTGTCGTACTGGCCTCGGGCGGCTACCCGGATAGCTATCAAAAGGGCCTGCCTATAACGGGTCTCGATAGCGCGGCGCCCGAAGACACTCGAATCTTTCATGCCGGAACACGTATCAGCGACGGCCAGACCTTGACCGACGGTGGACGGGTGCTCTGTGTCTGCAGTCTTGGGAGCGATCTCGCCGAGGCCCGGCAGCGAGTCTATGACCGCGTCGCTGACATCCAATGGGAGGGCATGTTCTATCGCTCGGATATTGCCCACCGAGCCATTGCACGATCCAAATAGGGAGACATATCCATGACCCAAGCCTTTGTCGCAGTAGTCATGGGCTCCGATAGCGACCTACCCGTCATCGAGTCCACCTTTGCTATCCTGAGACAACTGGATATCCCATTCGAGGCACGTATCACCTCGGCCCACCGTACGCCTGCGGAGACTCAGGCCTATGTCCATGATGCCGAGGCCAGAGGATGCGCTGTCTTTATCGCGGCAGCCGGTCTGGCCGCACATCTAGCCGGCGCTGTCGCCAGCCAGACCTGCCGTCCCGTCATCGGCATTCCGCTCGATGCAGGTCCTTTACAGGGAATGGACGCCCTACTCTCAACCGTGCAGATGCCGGGTGGCATTCCCGTCGCCAGTGTGGCCATCGGCAAGCCCGGCGCCAAGAACGCTGGCTGGCTGGCGGCGCAGATCCTAGCCCTTCAGGACCCTGCACTGGCCACTCGACTGAGGGAAGCCCGGGCAGAGGAAAGCCAATCGGTTATCGCCAAGAACCAGCAACTCCAGGATCGACTGGGAACGAATTGAACGCGACCACGGGGACGAATCGACCCCGTCTGAGGCCATAGAATGTCCCTGATCCCGGCGTCGACGAAAGTTCGATTGCTCCATGCCTGCCGGGTTATGGAGCGAGGGGGGATCATCGCTTACCCCACAGAGTCGGTCTATGGATTGGGTTGCGACCCGTTTAACGCCGAAGTCGTGACTCGACTCAGGGGAATCAAGGGCCGAAGCGGAAGCAAGGGTTTCATCCTGATTGCAGCGTCACTGGATCAGCTTATGCCCTTGATCGACCCTCCGAACGGGGTACCCTGGTCGAGCATACTCGATAACTGGCCAGGTCCCGTGACGTGGGTCTTCCGCGCGAGCCAGGCCGCCCCCGCTTCGCTGCTCGCCGACGATGGCAGCATCGCCGTTCGAGTCACGGCTCACCCTGTGGCCGCTGCGCTCTGTCGACTC
>CAZASZ010000104.1:0-3385 GCA_964487925.1 uncultured Gammaproteobacteria bacterium | reverse complement strand
GAAAGCGGTTGATTGTCCTGCGTTACTTTGCGCGCACATAAAGCCGCAAAGCCGCAAAGCCGCAAAGCCGCGAATCGGAATCCGGCTGTAGCTTGGTCAGATAACTTTCGAAAGTGCCTAGCTGCGCCCAACCGCCGCCGTCGCTCGATTGCTCAAGCGCGTCAAGCATAAACTGTTTGGGGCCTGTCGATTTTTCGATTCCGTTGTAGCGCTGGTCGGTGACGTAAAGTCGCCGCGAAGCAAGGATTGAAGGCTCAAGTTTAAAGTCTTTGAATAGGGGATTTGAAATCCCACGCCTTTAGGCGGCGAGTCGCTTCTACTCCCTCTCCCCTTGAGGGGAGAGGGTTGGGGTGAGGGGTGAAGGCTCCGAGGTTGTTTCATGAGCCCTCACCCTAACCCTCTCCCAGTTTTGGGAGAGGGGACAATCGGCCGTATGGCCTATCAATCCGGCTTTAGCCGGTGGAGTATTCACTTGAGCCGTGCTGGCAGTCATTAGGCGCTTGTAGGCATTACCTATATGCTGCTTTGTGTCGTCATTTATCTGTTCTAGGTGGCTGGCATTGTGCTACTACCCAAATAGGTGGGTGATGTCATCTCTTCGTATTCGCTATCAAACTATTGAGATCGGAAATATCGATCTTCATCTTCGCACCTTGCGCGACCGGCAACAATTCCACGATCCTCATGGTGCGGCGGAAAAACTTGGCATCTCGTCAGCTTTCTGGCCGCTTTTTGGCGTGGTATGGCCGTCCAGTATGGTCCTGGCTAATTTCCTATTTGACTACGACACGGTTGACAAGCGCATCTTGGAAGTAGGATGCGGTATTGGCTTGGCGAGTCTAATGCTGAATAAACAGCATGCGGATATTACGGCGACCGATCAACATCCCGATGCCGAGGGGTTCCTGGAACAAAATGCCGCGCTAAATGACGGGGAAAAGATTCACTATGAGCGGATTGGTTGGGACGAATCTGGGAGCAAACTGGGCTTTTTTGACCTGATTATTGGCAGCGATCTGTTGTACGAAGACCAACACATCGAACTGCTGGCGGGTTTTATCGCGCAGCATGCTAACCCCACATGTGAAGTAGTCATTGTCGACCCCGGCAGGGGAAGAAAGAATAAGTTTACGGCTCAGATGACTAGCTATGGGTTTGCCCATACCCATATCAAGCCACAGGATATGAACTACTTATCTGAACCGTTCAAAGGGCATGTCTTGCGCTTTAATCGAACCCAATATCTGCCGGAAGGCTAAACTTTCATCTGAATCCGTGACTTCATGACGGCGCATAGCACAAACTCTTGATCCCACAGCGGTTCAAAAAATGCGCGCTTAACCGATGGGTGAAACCAATATCTTGCATTCTGCATCAGCCCTGAAGTCACGGATTCAGGTTTCACTCTATCTATTCTGATAGCTGCGACTGGCTCGAGCGGACTCGTAGGTTGTTGGGTCGCGCGAAAATAAATCGCCTATTTATTATATAGTTCAGGTATACTCCTTCTTATTCATAGATGCACTTCGGTCTGCATCATGCTTTACCGAGGTAATACTTCCCCGGTTCATCCCCCTAAACGATACATCTGCCTGGACCGTCCGCCCCGATATGACTCGGAGTGCCAGTAGGCTGATTTCGGAGATATTTTTTAATGACTTTTGAAACCCTCGGCCTGATGGCCGAATTACAGCGTGCCGTGTCTGAGCAGGGCTACAGCACACCTACACCGATTCAGAGTCAGGCGATCCCTATCGTCCTTGAAGGGCATGACCTGATGGGTGGTGCGCAAACCGGTACGGGCAAGACCGCCGGTTTTACCTTACCGCTATTACAGCGTCTGATGGCGTCGGATAAGCCGCGCCAAGGCCGCCGACCTATCCGCGCGTTGGTCCTGACGCCGACACGCGAACTGGCTGCTCAGGTGGCCGAGAGCGTCGTCACTTATGGCAAGCACCTCCCGTTGAAATCCACGGTGATCTTTGGCGGTGTGAGTATCAACCCTCAGAAGCAGAAGCTGATCAGAGGCGTCGACATCCTGGTGGCGACGCCGGGCCGTTTGCTCGATCATGTCGGTCAGCGTTCGGTTGACCTGTCTCAGGTTGAGATCCTCGTGTTGGATGAGGCCGATCGCATGCTGGACATGGGCTTTATCCATGACATAAAAAAAGTATTGGCCCTGATGCCCAAACAAAAGCAGACGCTACTGTTCTCCGCCACTTTTTCCGCCGAGATCAAGCAGCTGGCCAAAGGTCTACTGCACGCGCCGCGGCTGGTCGAGGTCGCGCGTCAAAACACCGCTGCCGAGAGCGTGACCCAGGTCGTGCATCCGGTGGATAAGAGGCGTAAGCGTGAGCTGCTGTCCCTCCTGATAGGCTCAAATAATTGGCAACAGGTGCTCGTGTTCACCCGCACCAAGCATGGCGCCAACCGCCTGGCTGAACAGCTGGGGCAGGACGGCATCAAGGCCGCTGCGATACATGGCAATAAGAGCCAGGGCGCGCGCACCAAGGCATTGGCGGATTTCAAGGCGAAAAATATCCGTGTACTGGTCGCTACGGATATTGCCGCGCGTGGACTGGACATCGATCAGCTGCCGCACGTTGTGAACTATGAGCTGCCTAACGTTGCGGAGGATTATGTGCACCGCATCGGGCGGACCGGTCGAGCCGGAAACGAGGGCGAGGCCATGTCGCTGGTGTGCGTGGATGAACTCAAGCTACTCAGGGACATTGAACGCCTTGTAAAGCGCGATATCCCCAAGATCGTGATCGATGGCTACGAACCCGACCCGTCGATCAAGGCAGAGCCAATCAACAAGGGCAAGGGCCGTGGCATGCCCCAACGCAACAGCCGTCCGGCCAGGGCCCAGAATGCCGGCGCCAAACCCGGCCGTGCTAAGCCGAGCGGCGCCAGAACAACGTCGTCCGGTAAAGGTCGGCGTTCTCCCGCAAAGGGACGGGCGCGGGGGAATGCCGCGGCTTACGCCTGACGCGGAGTTGCATCAATCCCAAGGAATCCCCCCGACCCAATCCCCGGATCGGAGGGATTCTATTGAGTCCTAAGGGGCCTTCCCGCCGCCGTCGGCGTGTTTGACGATCCAGATTAGCGCAAATCTGTCAGATATTTTTACATCTCTATTACAGGCCATGACGATTGAGCATTGTTAACTAATTGATATTTATGATAACGATATTTTCTGGTGTCATTATTGCCTGCGTCGTGCAACTCGAAAAAAAACGCTTGACCTAACCCGAAGAAAAACGGCACATTATGTCCATGACGTCATTCAAACGAATCGCGATGGTACGAGTATGCATGTGGCTGCGACCGCATGCACAGTCGTCTGCGCGTTATGGAAGAATGACGTTGAGTTAGTTTAGGT
>CAZASZ010000103.1:0-3395 GCA_964487925.1 uncultured Gammaproteobacteria bacterium | reverse complement strand
GACGTGTGAGGTCGAGGGTACGTTGGATCGCGCCGATGGCCCGACTCATTTTACCGGATTTGTCGTGCGCGCGATCCTCTCGGTACCTGAAGGAACGGATCATGGGAAGGCACACCGTTTGCTCGAAAAATCCGAGGAGGGCTGTCTGATCACCAATTCCTTGGTCGGGTCGACCCGTCTTGAGACCGAGGTGAGATAAGCTCGGTACGGAAAAAGACCGAATCGCGCTTATTCGGGCGCGGCCAGAAAGTGCTCGAGCGGGCGCTGCCGTTTCCACCAACGACGGTAGAGGCGTGGCGTAATTTGGTAAATTTTACCGTTGAGTGGAATCAGGGTCAGTCGTTTGAGTCGTTTCGCGGATAAGGCCTTCAGCGCGGGTTGAAGCCAGTGTTCGTCTAGCGCGAGCAGGGCCCGCCACCAGGCATCTGGACCGACCTGCGCGGGACAGGTCGCCATTGAGTCGATAGTGATCAAGATGGGACCGTTGTTGATCCTTTTTTCGATCCAGGCTGCGTAATCTGATGAGTTCGATGGCAGAGGCATTACTTCAGGGCAACCTATCAGGCGCGTGAGCCCGCGGATGACGGGGTCGTCGCTTGCTGCCGCTGCCCAGTCTCTCCGGGCATCGATTTCGCTAGGCAGCACCCCTCCGCCCCAAAGCCAAAGACTGTTGATTGCCGGCTTCCCACGAACCGCTCGGGCTTGGTTTGAGGGGCAGTCGTGAAGCAGTATCTGGGCATCGCTGATGAGCGTGCGCCAGGGGCCTGCATCCGGCCCGGACGGCATGTGGTCGCGGATGCCTTGACCGCCGATGTCTTGGCCAGTTGCAAAGTTTGCGTCGGGGGCTCTGTCGAGATGCAGATACCAATGACCGGGTTGGGTGACCTCTAGCCTGACCCCGTGGCGCGAAATGTCCGCCTCCAACAGTTCGCGTAGCGTCAGGACCTCCTCCGGCGTGATCTCCATGCCCTGATGCTGTCCCATGATGATCTGTTCACGCCCCACCTCAAGGTGTGCCGGATCGGCTGCCAGACAATAACCGGGCGGCCGTCGTCCGGTGTCATCGATATAGCGGAAGGCTGCGGTAGCCCGCAGGCAGTCGGACGGCAGACCGGGCATGAGCCCGCTGACTCCGCCTAAGAGATCCGTCTCATTGAACGGTTGCGCGTTCGCTTTGGATAGCAGTGAGGTCAGGGCTTGGGGTGTCCCCTCCAGCGCGCTGAGACTGATGCCGGTGTCGCCGAGCAGCCCAGGCACAAGGATATATAAACCATCATCGAGGGCATGTCGCGTCGGATTTTTCACTCAATCCCAACAAGCTGGCGCGCTGCTGCTTAGCCGGTCGGGACCATTGGCGTCTATGATGAACAGGCCGCAGCTGTCATCTATCTGATCGCTGCCGGGCGCTGGAATTGCGGTAGCGCGAAACCCGAATGCAGGGTTGACGCCCTTGTCGAGTTCTATCTGGTAATAGCCGCGTTCGGACAGGTAGGGAGTCGCCCAACCCAGATCATCGAGATCGGCCGAGTAGGACGCGTGTTCGGTCCGGTAGCGGGCTTGGGCGAGTTGGATCCTCAGCAGGCTGCTGGTGGCATCCATCCTGCCGCCCTTGAGCACCGTTTCATGGTAGCTCGGATAGGCAGCGCCGACCAGGATGGCGACGATGGCCATGACGACTACGATTTCAATCAGCGTGTGACCTCGATGGCTTGCTCGCGGCGTGGCGATGGATATAGGCGCGGACGTTGCCGGGTCCGTGAACCTCGACCTCATGTGCCAGCGAACTTGCGCGAGCATCACTCCGGCAATATCACTTAGGAGATAATTCAGCCCAGCAGCGATCGAGTTTGCGCCTCGTTCCAAGGCCTTTTCGGCCCAAAAAATCTTCTCCATCCGTCTCATGAAATTTCCTCCCTCTGCGTGGCCAAGCCTTTAGCCACTGAAATCGATCCAATACGGCTGTTCCGGAACCACCCTTGGCGCCATGTGTCACAGCCGCGGGGATTATCATACAGATTATGACGATCCTGCATACCCCCGCCGTGATGGAGGCCATAGTCTATTGACGAAGGCGTGATCTAGGCTATGATTTGCATTGCGTACGAGCGACCTATGGGTAGAGGCGTTCGGTTGATCGCCCTTAGCGTTGACCGTCGCTGGAACGGATTCTTGTGACGGATACACTGGAGGAAGACACGGATGTCTTTTCCTAACAAGTATTATCAATGCGGCCTGACGCTGCTCTCATTACTGACCGCGCTAGGTCTGTTGGCCGTGATGACCAGTCTTGCGCTCCCATCCTAGCAGCGACAGATTGAACGCCATCGTCTGACCGCTGGGGTCACGGCAGTCTACGACGCCTTGGTGCAGACTCGCCACGAGGCGATCCTGCACAATCGTCCCTTGAATTTCATTTTTCAATCCGAACACGTAGACCAGGGCTGGTGTTTCGCCATCACCTCGGCGCCAGTGTGCGATTGTCAAGCCGAAGGCTGTCCTTCGCCGTCGGGGCCTCGGCGTCCCGTTCGCGCGCCGGACTTTCCAGGCGTCGGTTTGAGCGTGCTGCCGCGCAATGGCTGCATACAATTCTATCCGGGCCGAGGAACAACCAGCGCAGGCAGTATCGAGATTCGGGTTGGCGATGCGCTGGCTCGGGTTATCGTCAGCAGTCTGGGCCGAATCCGGTCCTGTTCGTCATCGTTGGCGGGGTATCCTCCATGTCGTTGAGATGTGCTGGCCGGAGGCGCGGTGGCTTTATGCTAACCGAACTCGTCATCGCCATGGCGATCGGACTGCTCCTGATCGCGGGTCTGTTGGTGGTGATGACGCACTGGATAGGCGCCGATGGTCGGTTGCTGGCGAGATCAAAGTTAACGCAGGAACTCGGCAATGTTCTCGTGCAGATGCGCCGTGAGATCGAGCGCTCGGGATATTGGGGACGGGCAGGCGATGTGCCGGATGCGGTCAATGGTTTTCAGGGCATTATTGTGCCCAAATCAGACTGTCTATTGTATCGCTATGACCACCGCGGCGATGATCCGGACGGCATACCGTCTCGCGATGACATGTCCGGGTTTCGCCTCAAAAAAGGCGTGTTACAGTACCGTAGCAGGAGCAGATCCTGCGTGCGTGCCGATTGCGATCGTTGTGACCGGGGTAGTTGGCGGGCGCTGACGGATCCCGAATTTTTACGCATCAATGCACTTGAGTTCAAGCTGCTCGAGACCTCTCAGGATGGACTCGCGACGATCTCTGCGGTGCATATCGATATCAGCGGTGAGTTGGTCCGCTCCGATACTGCGACTGTCGAGATGAATGCCGCTGTCCTGGTCGGAGGTGAATAAGGTCATGGTTCGAGAGCAACGGGGCGCCGTGACTTATATGATGGCGGTCGT
>CAZASZ010000102.1:0-3437 GCA_964487925.1 uncultured Gammaproteobacteria bacterium | reverse complement strand
GCCGTCACACACAACGTGGCCGCGATCAAGGGAATAAGCCAGATTCCTCCGGATTCACCGAAGATCATCCAGTTCAATAGCAATGTATGGTTACGAATCTCTCCACCTTGCGCGGCGTAGTCGATAAGCAGCATATCGATCTTGCCAGCCAGTAGAAACGGTATCGTCAACGACAGCACGAGCAGCGCCATCGGGAGCCCGCTCGCGACAAACAACAGCCGTTCACGCCATCCCGACGCCGGCCACGCCCAGAGGGCCGTAAATTGGATAACGAGGGGTACGAGGATATGCAGGACACTGACGCCCGCGGTCATGGTCGCGCCAGGATTCAGTGTCAACCCGTCATGCACCCAGAGTGGATGGAGCACATGAGCGGTCATGAAGAGTTGCAAACCATCCGTCATGTCGCGCACGTCGAGAATGGGCAGATAGGCCGAGTCGATAGCATCCGCGACGATCGACAGCAAAGGCGCCAGGAGTTCGACGAGTCCCCTCCCCCAAAACAGGCCGGCGACCGTCAGAATCGCCCAGGCTACCGCCGTTCGAACCACCACCCCGCCCCATTCAGCGCGGGACACGACGCCTGTCCTGCCCGAGCACGAGCCAAAGGATATAGAACATCCCGCCCACGACGACCATCAATGTCGGGGCGATATATCCATGAATGGGTGCAAACCAAGCCTTGTCGTAACCGACGACAAAATAAAGCACGACAATCCTCGCCTGGTTCATCGTCCAGACCAAAAGAGTCGCCGCGAAGGCACCGAACAACTTCCAGTGCAACGACGCCGGAAAGGCGAACATAGCGGCAATCATCAAGAAGGCAACGCCTGCGCCGTCACAACCGCGCACGACCTCCAGAACAACTCCGCTCGATTGCAAGCGGTTCGCCTCCGCGAACACCCATACCTGGGGCTGGAGCCAATGAATGATCGCAGCGCTGACCACTACCACGCCGTCATGGTAAACGACGTCGCGAAGAAACGTGTCGGGTAAAGCGAAATAGATTGCTTCGAGCAAGACGTAGATACCCGCAAAGCGGACAAGGTAGCGCCATTGGACTGACGGCGATGTATCGGAGACATTGCGTTCCATTCGTCCCAGTTTGACATCACTCTGTGACAACCGGTTGACATCATTCCGTCACAACGGAACTGTATCATCGGTCGGATTCATGGAGCGGATGGCCCGATCGTCGTGTTTAAAAACAAGTCCACCATCAAACCGTGCCGAAGCTGCATCGGCTACTCCTTGATCGCGCTGCTATCGGTACTCGTCTTCGCCAGTTTTCCGTCCTTTGGCGCGCCGCCGGGGACACCCGTAGCGATATCTTCAGGACGAGTGGACCCTGAAGTCGCCCTTCGCCTTCAGCGATTTGAACCGGTGGATGTTATCGTCGAACTCGACGAAACGATCATCAGCCGGGATGCCGAAAACGAACGCAACATACGCGGCCTACAGCATGACGACGCCCGGATTCGGCGCAAACGGGCCGAGCGATACCGTCGAGACAAGGACGATTTATTCGCCGCGCTCCAGCCCCGACGATTCATCAAGCTGCGCGATTACGACCAGCTCCCGATGCTGAGTCTGAAACTCAACACGCCCGATGAACTCAACGCGCTGTTATTGGACCCGCGGGTGACTGCAGTCTACGCTGACCAGAAGATTCAGATGCATCTTGCCCAAAGCGCCCCTCTGATCCGTCAACCCCAAGCGACCTCTCTGACTCAGGGGGGCAGCGGTACGACCGTCGTTGTCGCCGACTCCGGAGTTAACTACACGCTAGGCGCCTTCGGTTCATGCTCCGCCCCGGGTGTACCCACGTCCTGCAAGGTGGTCACTTCCCAGGACCTCGCGCCAAATGACGGGGCGCTTGACGACAACGGGCACGGCACTAACGTGTCGGGCATCGTCGCGGGTATCGCGCCTGGCAGCAAGATCGCCGTCCTGGACATCTTCGATGGCACCAGTACGACCACCTCGCTGATCACGGCCGCGCTCAACTGGGCCATCGCGAATCAGTCGCTATACAATATCGTGGCCATCAACATGAGCCTGGGCAGCGCGACGCTCTCCTCGGCACCTTGCAACGCGTTCAACCCCTATCGTCAACCGATCATCAACGCGAAACAGACGGGCATCCTGACCGTCGCCTCAGCTGGAAACGACGGTTCAACGACTTCGATCGCGTATCCCGCATGCACGCCGGAAGCGATCTCGGTCGGCGCCGTCTACGATGCCAATGTAGGCGGCATCAGCTACACCGGCGGATGCACCGACACCATCACCGCGGCCGACAAGGTCACCTGCTTTTCGGACAGCGCCAGCTTCCTGACCATGCTCGCGCCGGGCGCGCTCATCACCGCTGCCGGTCTGACCAAGGCCGGCACATCCCAGGCCGCGCCTCATGTCAGCGGCGCGGTCGCCGTGCTGCGCTCGGCCTATCCCGGCGAGTCATTGAACGCCACCGTGGCCAGGATGACCGGTCGCGGCGTCCCCGTCACGGACAATCGCGACGTCAACAACCCCCTGACCATACCCAGGTTGGATTTACTGCCAGCGCTCGGGGCCGTCAACGACAACTTCGCGGCGGCCGTTCCGCTGACAGGCGCACAAGGGACCGTCTACGGAAACAATATCGACGCCACGGCGGAGGCCGGCGAACCCAATCACGCCGGCGTCGTCGGCGGCAGATCGCTATGGTGGAACTGGACGCCGCCCTACAACGGGACCGTCACCCTGACCACGTCCGGAAGCGATTTCGACACCCTGCTCGCCGTCTATACCGGCAACACCCTCGCCTCGCTGAGCCAGATCGCCGCAAATAACGACGTTCCACCCGGGACCGCCAGTTCGGTCAGTTTTTCGGCCACGGCCGGGACGACCTATTGCGTGGCCGTGGACAGCGTCACCCCGGCCCCGCCGCCGGGCAGCACCGCGGCCACCACCGTCGTCCTCAATCGGGCCTATGTCGATAGCGACGGCGACGGCGTCATCGACCCACTCGACAACTGTCCGACCGTCTCGAATCCCACGCAAAGCAACTTCGACGGCGACAGCATGGGCGATGCCTGCGACTCGGATGACGACAACGATGGCATGCCGGACTCCTGGGAACTGACCTACGGTCTGAATCCACTCGATCCCGCCGACGCCAACACCGATCTCGATGGGGATGGCCTGAGCAACCTGCAGGAATTTCTGCAAGGCCTGAATCCGCTCGTCGTCGATTCCACGCTGAAAGCCAGGGTGCCATTCCTCCCGGTATGGGCGATGAGTCTGTTGAGTGCATTGCTGACCTTCAACGGTTGGCGCGGCTTACGGAGAAACAGGCACAGTCCAAGCTGACGGGTGAATTCGGGGTCGGACCAACGCAAGCGGTACTGTCAAGTTCACGGTAAATTGGTCAGACTACAGGCATGAAAGAAGCCAAG
>CAZASZ010000101.1:0-3471 GCA_964487925.1 uncultured Gammaproteobacteria bacterium | reverse complement strand
CAAGCTCATCCCTGAATAAAACACTAGGATATTAGATATGATTAGATGTAGGCTAATAGGTGTTTCTGGTGAATTCGACCCACCGTCGAGGACCCGTGACTTTAACGGGCTTCGACCCACCCAAGGAGACACGCCATGAATTACAAGATACTGACTGTACTCGCACTACTCGTTGCAGGCTTGATGTCGGTCGCCACGGCCTACGCAGCAAGCCCCGCCACCAGAGAAATGGCCGGCATACTAAGTCACCTCAACCACTATCCGAGCGACCGCGAAAAAAGCTCTCTGGCCGGCATAGTGAAGAACGCCAACGCCAACCGCGCCGAGCGGACGATAGCCGATGCCATGTTGCGAATGCGACACCACGTCAACGCCGCCGACCGCGAACGCCTCGAAACCATCGCAGAGGACCACGGTGTGGATACGGACACCCGCCATCTCGCGGCCATCCTGGCATCCGTCAACCACCATCCCAGCAAGGGAGACCTGCAGACCCTGCGCGATATGATGAAATAAAGTCATCCGGTAGCGAATGGAGCCGGACAACCGCAGCCGGACAAGGTCGGCGGGCCTGTCTGTTTGCGCCAAAATAGGCTACATTTAACGCTCTGTATATCGTTAAGGAACCATCATGAGCGAGAAATCCCCTCTTCAAGACGCCCAACAGCTGTTCATCGACGCACTGCCGTTTGCAACACAAGCAGCCGAGACCGTCCCATTGGCTGACGCCCTGGGCAGGACAT
Organism: uncultured Gammaproteobacteria bacterium; assembly: GCA_964487925.1. Taxonomy (GTDB): domain Bacteria; phylum Pseudomonadota; class Gammaproteobacteria; order SZUA-140; family SZUA-140; genus RI-283. The sequence continues at coordinate 2,728 of CAZASZ010000101.1, read as the reverse complement.
TGCATGGCGATGTCCTCGCACCGGCCGATATGCCTCCGTACCATCGAGCCATCGTCGAGGGCTATTTGGTCCGCACTGAGGACACGCAAGGGGCCGTCGAGGGCGCACCAATAGGTTTCCGCATCGTCGGCAAGGTCAATCCAGGCGATGAGCAGTGCCCCGAAATCGGAGATCACGAGGCCCTGAGAGTTGTCACGGGCAGCCTTGTCAATGATGGCCCGCTGTCAATAGTACGGCAGTGGGAGGCCATGGAGACCGATGATGGTTTCGGTATAGAACGCCCCTTTCCTCCCCGCTTCTTTATTGAAGACCGTGGCTATGATCAGTCCCAAGGGAGTGTTGTCGCGGCCTCCGGGACCCGTCTTGGTCCGGACGAGATCGGTTTAATCGCAGCGCATGGCATCACCGAAGTTACGGTTGGCCGCGCGCCTGTCGCAACCCTGTTTGCCTCGGGTGATGAGGTCATCCCCTATGATCAACCTCTGAGAGCCGGACAGATCCGTGACAGCAACTCCCTCATGCTGGCAGCCGCTGTCCAACAGTCCGGTGGAGTTCCACGGATTGCCGGCATCATGAGCGATGACTTCGAGGCCTTTGTCGCTGCTGCCCGTGAGGCCTTGAAATCGAGCGATATGCTGCTGATATCAGGTGGCACTGCCGTTGGCGGACGCGACTTCATCGCCGACCTTGTCCGCGAAATCGGCACGCTCGTCGTCGACGGTGTACCTATGCGTTCAGGACGACCGCTGATCATGGGACATTCCCAGGGTAAACCGATTATCTGTGTTGCCGGCCACCCACCCGAGGCCCTGCGCGGCTTCCGGCTGTTTGGCGTGGCCGCGATTCAACGTCTCCTCGGCACTTCGACGGCACTGCCAGAAGACAGCTGACATGCGTCAAATCGTTCTGCCCCGGCCAGATGACTGGCACATTCATCTGCGTGACGGCCTGGCCCTGGCAACGACAGTTCCTCATTGCGCACGTTATCTGGGGCGGGCGCTTGTAATGCCAAACCTGCAGCCACCGGTTACACACGTGGAACTCGCTTTGGCCTATCGCGAACGCATCATCGCGCATGTCCCGGAAGGCAGCCCCTTCAAGCCGCTTATGACGCTCTATCTGACTGATGACACCACCACGGACGAGGTCCGCCGAGCTGCGGCTTGCGAGCACATCATGGCCTTCAAGCTCTACCCCGCCGGCGCGACGACCAACTCCAGCGCCGGCATCCGTGGCATCGAGGCCCTCTATCCAATCTTCGAGATTATGGAACAAGAAGACGTCGTCCTGAGTATCCACGGCGAGGTTACCGATTCGGATTGCGATATCTTCGACCGGGAACGGGTTTTTATCGAGAGACATCTGGCGGCGATCATCAAACGTTTCCCAAGGCTTCGTGTAGTTCTCGAACACATAACGACAGCGGATGCTGCCGAATTCATTCGCACCGCCTCGCCCAGGGTCGCGGCCACAATCACGGCCCACCATCTTTTGTTAAACCGCAACGACATGCTTGCGGGCGGTATTCGCCCCCATAATTATTGCCTGCCAGTCCCCAAACGCGAGCGTCACCGCGCGGCACTCATGGAGGCCGCATGCAGCGGCGACCCGCATTTCTTTTTCGGCAGCGACAGCGCGCCGCACGCCCGCCATCGCAAGGAGGCCGCCTGCGGCTGTGCCGGCGTATACACTGCACATGCGCTTAGTGAGGCCTGTGCCGAGGCATTTGACCATTGCGATGCACTCGATCGCCTAGGCGATTTTTGCGGCGGGTTCGGAGCCGATTTCTATGGCCTGCCCAGACATACCGAAACGATCACCTTGCGTGAAGAGAGCTGGACGATTCCCGCCGACTACACCTTCGAAGATGATAGACTCGTCCCTTTCAGGGCTGGCCGTGAAATGACTTGGTGTGTGCAGGGGATGAAATAGGGACAGATGGTGGAACTAACGGAGTTCGATAAAAACCCGCGCATGGCTAACCGCTTCCGCGGCTACCTCCCTGTGGTCGTCGACGTGGAGACCGCCGGGTTCAACTCGACGACTGATGCGTTGCTAGAGGTCGCTGCCGTCATTCTTGGCATGGACGAAATGGGTCTGCTCTCTATCACCGATAGCAAGACCGTTCACGTCGTGCCCTTCGAGGGGGCTAACCTCGAAGCCAGCGCGCTTGCCTTCAATGGCATCGACCCATATCACCCACTCAGGCTCGCGGTCAGTGAACATGACGCCCTCGCAAATATTTTCGGCATGGTTCGCAAGGCCGTCAAGGAACACGAATGCCAACGGGCGATTCTGGTCGGACACAACCCCGCCTTCGATATCGCCTTCGTCAACGCCGCCGCGGCGCGACAGGGCATCAAACGCAACCCCTTTCACCCCTTTTGCACCTTCGACACCGCGACACTTGGCGGACTCGCCTATGGGCAGACCGTTCTGGCCAGGGCGGTACAGGCTGCAGGGATGAGCTGGGATAACGACCAGGCCCATTCGGCTCTCTACGATGCGGAACGCACCGCGCGCTTGTTCTGCGGGATAGTCAACGAATGGGATAGGCGCCGACGCCAGGACGAACCACTAAGCGATACCACGAATTCCGCGTTGGAACCCTAGTCCACGCTTCGGCTTGCATTCGCGCAATATCGATATATAATCTTGCTCCACTTAGCGCGATGGCTATGTAGCTCAGTTGGTTAGAGCACGGCATTCATAATGCCGGTGTCGCTGG
>CAZASZ010000100.1:0-3504 GCA_964487925.1 uncultured Gammaproteobacteria bacterium | reverse complement strand
CATTAACCCCAGCTATGAGAAGCTAACTGGCTTTAAGGTGGCGTCCCCAAGGGGATTCGAACCCCTGTTGCCGCCGTGAAAGGGCGGTGTCCTAGGCCGACTAGACGATGGGGACAAGAGATTTGGAGTCACACCAAAGGCGGGCACCGAGATACGGTGGTGGAGCTAGGCGGGATCGAACCGCCGACCTCTTGCATGCCATGCAAGCGCTCTCCCAGCTGAGCTATAGCCCCGCCAATGAACGCGGAACTTTACGGCAACATCAACATAGTGTCAATAGGCATTATGGCGCCCCCTTAGCCTCGAAGGTCTCGCGGCTCCATCAACCTATGGAAAAGTCCCCGTGGGTCCGACAGGGGGCATGCCAGTTGACGTCCAGATCGGCGACAACTGCATATTCAGGACCGTGACGACACCACGCCACAAGCGACTCCAACGCCTCCCTGAGACCCTCCGCCTCTATCCGAACGTCGCCGCCTGATTCGTTCCTGACCCAACCGGTCAAACCCAAGCGGCGCGCCTCGTGCAGCGTAGATGCCCGAAAACAAACCCCCTGAACCCGCCCCCGAACTACGATTGAGCATGCCGACAATACCATAGCCACCCCCGAAAAAATCGATCCACCTAGCCTCAAGCACCGCACCAAACGAATGACTTGCATGTATTCAGGGCGACCCCATATGAATACATGAACGTTTATAGTTATACTGTAGCAATTCTCTGATCCATGTCGATGGACATATCCAGATCCTTCGTCGAGCTGTCAACCGACACTAGATGACAGCTAATATCGGATGGACATTGAAATCAACCGAATTCCATGAAACTGAAACACTTTCAATATTAGAGGTTCCGAAGTGGCGCGAGTAACTGTTGATGACTGTCTTGATCATGTTGATAACCGATTTGACCTGGTGCTGATTGCCAGCAAACGGGCCCGCCAGCTCGCGAATGGCAGCGAACCGCACCTACCCTGGAACAACGACAAACCAACCGTCCTGGCCCTGCGAGAGATCGCTGCCGGACTCGTCGATTCCAGTGTCCTTGAGGAGGTCAGTGCTCGCGAGCACGCCGAGGAATCCATGGTTAGCGAGGCAGAGGTCCAGCTCGACGAGATCGCTGCAACTATAACGAATGGGGTGGTTCCGGACGCGGCGGACACGGAGCTGCCTGCCCAGGAATAAATGGTCCCGCACCGAGCAATCCTTGAACAATGGAATCAGAGGGGGCCAAGCCCACACCGCCAACGCACCCTGTCAGTGATCCGCAAGACACCACCTTCCTGACCAGCGATCTGCGCGCGACTCTCCTCAGCTATCTCGCTGAGGACGAGGTTGCGCAGGCTGAACAGGCCTACTACTTCAGCGCCCGTGCCCATCACGGCCAGCGTCGTCGATCTGGCGAACCCTATATCAGTCATCCCATGGCCGTCGCCGCAATCCTGGCCGGGATGCATATGAATATCGAGACCATCATCGCGGCGATTCTCCATGATGTCATCGAAGATACCGAGATCAGCAAGGAGACCATCTCCGAACGGTTTGGTGAGGAGGTTGCCGAACTCGTCGACGGCGTCAGCAAACTCACCCTGATTGAGTTCGAGACCCACCAGGAAGCCCAGGCCGAAAACCTGCGGAAGATGTTGCTCGCAATGGTCCGCGATATCCGGGTCATTATCATCAAACTTGCCGACCGCCTGCACAATATGCGCACCCTAGGCGCCATGCCATTGAACAAGCGGCGTCGGATCTCCCAGGAAACTCTCGACATCTATTCGCCGATCGCCAACCGACTCGGCATGAACGATCTCCGCACCGAACTTCAGGACCTGAGCTTCGCCGAGCTGCATCCGATGCGTTATCGGATCCTCTCCGAGACCGTTCGCAAGGCGCGCGGCAATCGCCGAGAGATCGTTAGCAAGATTGAGGCAACCCTACTTGAGCGGCTGACCCATGCCGGACTCGAGGGATTCGAGGTGAAGGGCCGCGCCAAGCACATCTTCAGCATCTACCAGAAAATGCAGACCAAGCGTCTGTCTTTCAATGAGGTATTCGACGTCTATGCCTTCAGGATAACTGTAGAAAGCATCGATGCCTGCTATCGGGTGCTGGGCATGGTCCACAATTTTTACAAACCCGTGCCGGGGCGCTTCAAGGACTATATTGCTATCCCCAAGACAAACGGCTACCAATCCCTGCACACCGTCCTGTTCGGGCCCTTTGGCGTCCACGTGGAGATCCAAATCCGCTCCTATGACATGGCCAAGGTCGCTGACGCAGGTGTTGCCGCACACTGGCTCTACAAGCTTAGCGATGAGGACTCTGAAAACACTCAGCCGCATACCCGCAAATGGCTCAGCGGCCTATTAGATCTGCAAAAGAATACTGGCAGCTCTATTGAGTTCCTGGAAAACGTCAAGATTGACCTCTTTCCAGAAGAGGTCTACGTCTTCTCACCCAAGGGAAAGATACTGGAATTGCCACGTGGCGCGACCGTCGTCGACTTCGCCTATGCGGTCCATTCGGACATCGGCAACACCTGCGTCGCGGCCAAGGTCGATCGCCGCCTTGTTCCACTGAGCACACTGCTGTCCAGCGGTCAGACTGTTGAGATCCTGACCGCAACGAGCGCGCGCCCCAGCCCGTCCTGGCTAAACTTCGTGGTCAGCGGCAAGGCCCGTTCAAATATCCGTCACTATCTGAAAAATTTGGAGCATCACGAGTCCGCCGAACTTGGACACCGGATGCTGGAGAAAGTCTTGCGCTCACGCGGCAGGACGCTCTCGGAACTCGAACCCTGGGTTAACGAGGAACTTCTTCGAGAGTTCAAGCTTCCGAATATCGAACGGCTCTACAGCGAGATCGGGATGGGCAATCGCCCCGCAGTGCTGGTTGCCAAGCGGGTCGAGGAGCTGTCTCACGACCGTCCCCACCAACCACGCCCCCATGCGATCAAGGACGTTCTTCATCGCTACATGCCTACCTGGCTGGGTGGCAGCCGCTCTCATGGACATCCCCTGGCGCTCAAGGGTAGCGAGGGCATGGTTGTGACCTATGCACGGTGTTGTATGCCCATCCCTGGGGATCCAATCCAGGGTTTCATCTCGGCGGGCAGGGGTATCGTCATTCACGATCGAAACTGCAAAAACATCAAGGAATTCAAAAGCGCTCCCGAGAAATGGGTGGATGTGGAATGGGACTCGGATGAAAACCGGGAGTATCCTGTGTCGATCCGGATACTCGCCCGCAATCGGCGGGGGGTACTTGCGACCATTGCCGCGACGATCGCCGACATGGGCGTCAACACCCGAGACGTGGTTATTGGCACTGACGAAGGCTCTGTAAGCTCATTGATTTTCACGATCGACGTCAAGAATCGTGTCCATCTGGCTCGGGTTATGCGGCGGATACGCGTCCTGGAGGACGTGGTCAAAATCAACCGCAAACGCGCCTAGCAGGCTGTTGAAAAAGTTTCAGGCGAGTGCAAGACAAGGCAAAAATCGGC
>CAZASZ010000099.1:0-3533 GCA_964487925.1 uncultured Gammaproteobacteria bacterium | reverse complement strand
AGAGGTGTCCTAATCCCGTCAGGACATCTATAGATAGAAAAACCGGGACAGTATATCCCCTGTCCCGGCTCCATAAACAAACTACTGTCGAATACCCTCGATCGACAGATACAGCTCGACATTCTCTCCCGCCGGCCCCAGTATCTTGGCCTTCTTCAGATTGTAATCGGACAAATGAAGCGTGGTCGTACCCTCGAAACCGCGACGGTAACCGCCCCAAGGGTCGGGACCGGTACCGACCTGGTCAACGTCAATAGAGACAGTCTTCTTGACACCATGCAGCGTCAAAGTGCCCTTCAGCGTGGCCTTGCCATCGCCCTTGTCAGTAAAGGAGGTCGTCGTGAAAGTGGCCTTCGGGAAGTTCTCGACATCGAAGAAATCGTCACTGCGTAGATGCTTATCACGTTCGGCGTGATTGGTGTCGATCGACGTCATGTCGATGCTGATATCGACCTTGTTTTCCGAGGGGTTATTGGCATCGAAATCGAAGCTACCGCTGAATTCGTCGAAACGCCCAAGTACCCAGCTATAACCCAGATGCTTGATCTTGAAGGTGATAAAGGCGTGATGCTTGGCGGTGTCGATGACGTAGTGCTCAGCGGCCTGCACCGGGAGTGACAACAGGCCGGCTAGCAGCACAGGAAAAATAAACTTCTTCATGTTGGTTCTCCTTGTTATTCCGTGGTCAGGTGAATTTTCCGTTACTGGGCTCGTTCGCGAGCCCAGCGTCCGATCATACGCAATAATGTATCGTCCTTGTCAACAAAATGATGCTTGTAGGCTGCAAGCGCATGGAGCACGCCAAGGACGACCAAAGCCCAAGCAGTCAGCCAATGAATCTGCCCGGCCAAGTCCTCCTGAGGCCCGCTCAGACGCATGACTGACGGGATCTCGATAAGCCCGAAGACATCGACGCCTTCCCCCTTCGCGGTCGGTATCAGATAGCCCGTGATCAGCACAACTGCCATCAGGACATAGTGACTGTTATGGACCCAATGGGCTAGGAGTTGCTCCCAAGGTCGGCCCTGGGGTTTTGGATGAACGTTCAGCAAGCGCCAGGGAATTCGTATAGCCAACAACAACAATACGATCATACCCAGCGCCTTATGTAGATCCGGTCCCTTGTGATACCAGGCGTCGTAGTAATCCAAATCCGTCATGTATAGGCCCAGGCCAAACAAGAAAAAGATGCCTGCGGCCATGAGCCAATGCAGCGCGATCGCGACGAACCCGTAACCCATTCGGTTATTCATCAACATCGTTATTTACAGCCCTCGACATGCACGGTTTCGGTTGTTTTGATCATCTGTATGCGGTCTCGTTGTCACAAAAGTTTCTTAAAAGTTTCATGAAGTTGTCATCAATCGATGTGATTCTTAGCCGAAGAAAAGACACGATGCAGATTATGGGTACTCTAAAAGCAATTGCTCACTTCGATCTCGCAGCTTTCCGCTGGATCAACACCCGTCGTTTCTTCATGAAGATGGTATTCGCCAGTCGAGTGCTGTCTCACCTGGGGAACGGGCCTTATTATCTCGCGATTGGTCTGGCATTGTTCTGGTTTGAACCCAGCTACGGCAGTACGTTCCTGACCACCGGCCTGATCGCCTTCGGCATTGAAGTCCCACTCTATCTGATTCTCAAAAACCTGATCAAACGCGATCGCCCGTTCATCGTTGACCAGGAGCTGATCCCCTGGCTGACCCCATCGGACAAATTCAGCTTTCCGTCGGGACACACCGCAGCCGCCTTCGTCATGGCTATGCTCGTGCACAGCTACTATCCCGGTTTCGACCTATTTGCCTATCTGTTGGCCTCCTTGATCGGGGCGGCACGAATCATCTTGGGCGTGCACTTCCCCACGGACACCTTGGCGGGGGCGGCCCTCGGCACGATGAGCGCGCTCATCGCCATCAACGTTATTCAATAAAGCAAAGAGAGTACACATCGAAACATGAGAATACTATACGGCGTTCAGGCGACCGGAAACGGTCACATCACGCGTGCACGCACCATGGTCCCGGCCCTGGCGGCAGCGGGAATCGAAGTCGATTACCTCTTTTCGGGCAGACCGCGCGAGGAACTCTTCAGCATGGAACCGTTCGGCGACTTTCGCTGCCTGTCGGGCCTGACCTTCGCGATCAAAGCGGGCCGCATTCAGTATCTGAATACTGTACTCAATAACAACATGGTCCGTTTCGTTCACGATGTGCGGACACTGGACCTGAGACCGTACGATCTAGTACTCACCGACTTCGAACCGGTCACCGCCTGGGCGGCAAAGATTCAAAAACGACCATCCGTCGCAATCGGCCATCAGTACGCATTCCTTCACAACATCCCGAAGGCAAAGGACAACCCGTTGGCTAGCGCCATCATCCGCCTTTTCGCGCCGGCTAAGACCCAAATCGGGCTGCACTGGGACCACTTCAACTCACCGATATTGCCACCGTTGATCGAACGGCCCAATGCCCCTGCGACAATCGAGCAAGGGGCGATTCTGATTTACCTGCCCTTCGAGGATACAAACGAGGTCATCGGCTTACTGAAACCATTTTCGAACTATCGCTTCTGGGTCTATTGCGCAACCGACGCGCGCAAGGAAATCGGCAACATCACACTGAAACCGTTCTCCAGAGAGACCTTCCAGAAAGACTTGGCCTGTTGCGAGGGCGTGATTTCGAACGCTGGGTTTGAGCTTGCCAGTGAGGCCCTTCAATATGGCAAGAAGATCCTCGTCAAACCGCTAAAGGGGCAGATGGAACAGTGGTCGAATGCTGCCGCTTTGACCCGTCTTGGCATGGGTGAGCAGATGGACGATTTCAATCCCGAAATCATCACCGCTTGGTTGGGCGCCCCAAACCCGACACCTCTGCTCTACCCCGATGTCGCGGCTACCATCACGAACTGGATTCAGACCGGGCGCACTGAGTCAGTGGATTCGCTATCAAGGATGCTATGGGCCGACTTGAGTCCGCGATACGCATCGGACACGGATATAATCGCGAGCGCGGAATAACCACCTCACGAGCGTAATGGATTACATATGTCCGGACTTCATTCGCCGCGCCATAGCTAAATATCCCACGGTCTCTATATCTTTGGAATCAGGATCAGGCTCCAAGTCATAAGCACATTGAGCAAGGATACAAAGACCGCGGCCGATCCAATATCTTTGGCCCGACCCGAAAGAGGGTGGTGCTCTTCACCCACCCGGTCCACGGTCGCCTCTATGCCTGAATTCAACAATTCAGTTATGAGCACCAGCAACAGACAGCCAACAAGCAGGACACGCTCGACTGATCCCTCGCCAAGAACAATTCCCAATGGAGAAAGTGTTACGCAAAGTAGTGTCTCGATTCGAAAGGCCTCCTCGAAACGCCAGGCATCGCGCAAACCCGCCATGGAAAAACCGAAAGCCTTGATGACGTGGTGGATGCCACGAATATGGTTATAACGCAAAACAAAGCACCTGCTTGGGCATCCTTACGGGCTTGCCCGGGACACGCAAATAATTACGATGAAAGCCCCAG
>CAZASZ010000098.1:2504-3685 GCA_964487925.1 uncultured Gammaproteobacteria bacterium | reverse complement strand
GTGGCGGTGCGGGCCAACTCGTCCACGAAATCGACCGAGCGGGGGCTCTTGAAGTGGGCCATGCGTTCGCGGCAGTGGTCGATGAGGTCCTGTTCGGTGGTGTCGGAGCCGTCGGCCAGAACCACCAGGGCCTTGATGGTTTCACCCCATTTGTCATCGGGCACGCCGATGACCGCCACCTCGGTCACATCGGGATGGTGGAAGAGGCAGTCCTCAACCTCGATCGAGGAGACATTCTCACCGCCGGTGATGATCACATCCTTCTTGCGGTCGGAGATGGTGACGTAGTTCTCTTCGTCGATCGCCCCGCCGTCGCCAGTGTGGAACCAGCCACCCTCGAGCGCTTTGGTGGTCTCATCGGGCTGGTTCCAGTAGCTCTTCAAGACGACATTGCTTCTGGTGAGCAGCTCGCCGTCGTCGGTCGTTGACATCTCGACGCCGAGAACCGGCGCACCCGCCCGGCTGAGCTTCACGGCCCGCTCGGAGGGCGAGAGGTGATCCCATTCGGAACGGTTGCGGTTGAAGGTGAGCACCGGGGCGGTTTCGGTGAGCCCCCATAGCTGAATGAAATCCCAGCCGAGTTCGGTTTCCATGCGCTCGATTGTCTGGGTGGGCGGGGGTGCCCCGGCAACACACATTCGGACGCGATTGCGCCCGGGGATCTCGCCGGGCCAATCGGCTGCCGCGTCGAGCACCGCAGCCACCACTGCCGGAGCGCCGCACAGCATGGTCACCCCGTATTCGTCGATGCGCTTGAGGATCTCGTGGCCGTCGACTTTGCGGAGGACGATCTGTTTCGCGCCCACCGAGGTCATCGCATACGGCATGCCCCAACCGTTGCAGTGGAACATCGGCAAGGTGTGGAGGTAGACATCGCGGTCGTTGACCCCGGCGGGCCATCCGAAGGTGGCAGCGTTGACCCAGAGATTGCGGTGGGTCAGCTCGACCCCCTTGGGGCGGGCGGTGGTGCCGCTGGTGTAGTTGATCGTGGCCGTGGCGTTCTCATCGGGAGTCCATGGCTGCGGTTCAGCGCCGAACTTGAACAACGAGTCGGACTCTTCACCGGCTATGAACCTGTGTGCAACTTTGGTGTCGCCGAGGCTGGCTTCGAGTTCGGGATCGATGATCAACACGTCGGCGCCACTGTGGTCGACGATGTATTGCACCTCGTCGGGGCCGAG
>CAZASZ010000098.1:0-2404 GCA_964487925.1 uncultured Gammaproteobacteria bacterium | reverse complement strand
CCGTATACCAGCGCCCCGCGACGAAGGTGATCGGCAATCGTGAGCTCGACCTGCATTGCATCCCCCTGAGTTTGAGTTGTCTTGTGGCTTCGACTGCGGGCAACAGTCGATGCGCAATCATGTTTCCGAGAACCTAGTGTCGATCTGAACCCCAGACATGTTCGGAGCGACGATGATGGACACAGACCCCAAGCTCACCGCTGAGACCACCGAGCTTCTGCAGGTGATGATCCGCAATGAGTGCGTCAATGACGGCACCATCGAGTCCGGCGAAGAGGTTCGCAACTCCGATCTCCTGGAGAACTTCCTCGAAGGAACCGGTCTCGATTCAGAGCATTTCGAATCGGCCCCCGGTCGGCGATCGGTGGTTGCCCGAATCGAGGGATCCGATCCGGAAGCACCTTCGTTGTGCCTGATGGGCCACACCGACGTGGTTCCGGTCTCGCCCGATGGCTGGGATCGAGACCCATTTGGTGGAGAGTTGGTCGATGGTGAAGTTTGGGGTCGTGGTGCCATCGACATGCTGTGTCAGACAGCGGAAATGGCCGTGGCATTTCGTCACCTGGCCAATACCGGTTTCAAACCCAAGGGCGATCTGATCTTCTTCGGGGTGGCCGACGAGGAGGCCGGCGGTGTCTACGGAGCGGAGTGGATGATCGCCAACCATCCCGACATCATGAAGTGCGATTATGTGCTGACCGAGTTCGGCGGAATACCGACTGCAACCCCCGATGGCACTGCGCTCACCCTCAACGTGGCCGAGAAGGGGGTGGCGTGGCAGCGGTTGCGGGTGAAGGGAACCCCCGGGCATGGGTCGATGCCGTATGAGGTCGACAACGCCCTGGTGAAGGCGGCCGAGGTGGTCAGGCGCTTGGCCGAATATCGACCCACTCCGCAGGCCCATGATTTGTGGAAGGTGCAGGTCGCCAACCTCCCCTACGACGACCAAACCAAGCAGATGCTGCTCGACCCGGGCCGTCTCGACGATGCCTTGGCTCAGCTTCCGAACCGCGGCAAGGCCCGCCATCTCCACGCGTGTTCCCACACCACTTTCAGCCCCAATGTGGTTTCGGGCGGCGTGAAGACCAACGTCGTGCCCGACTCGGTGATCGTCGAGGTCGACATTCGAACTCTCCCGGGCGAGACCAACGAAGACGTCCGTGCTCATCTGCAGGCGGCGCTGGGCGATCTCTACGACGCCATCGATGTCGAACCCATTCACGACAGCCCCTCCACCAACTCGCCCATCGACACGCCGATGTGGGATGTGCTCGAGGGCATCATGACCAAGGCCCATCCCGGAGCGACCCTGCAGCCGTCGCTGATCGTGGGCGGAACCGATGCCAGGTTCTTCCGCAACACCGGCGCAATCGCCTACGGTGCCGGGCTGTTCTCGCCTGCCGTCACATTCGAATTGTTCTCCCAGCGATTCCACGGCCACAACGAACGTGTCGATGTCGAGTCATTGGCATTGGGCACGCAGCTCTGGATCGAGACCTCGCGGCAGATGCTCGGCGGCTGACCGTGTCCGTACGTGTCGACAAGTGGCTGTGGGCGGTGCGAGCATTCAAGACGCGTACAAAATCCAACGAGGCTTGCTCGACCGGCCGGGTTCTGGTCAACGATGTCGTAGCGAAGCCGTCCACGAAGGTCGACGTGGGCGATGTGGTGACCGCCAACCGGCGCGACCGACGGCTCGTCTACGGGGTCGTATTGCCAATTGAAAAGAGAGTGTCGGCTACCCGCGCCGCCGAATGCATCGACGACCAATCACCGCCGCCGGTGCCGAGAGCACTACCCGACGCGGCCGTATTCGCCCGCCGCGACCGCGGCGCCGGCCGCCCCACCAAACGCGACCGCCGAGAAATCGACCGCCTCCGCCGCCGCGACACCCCCTAACCAGCACCCCGGCCGCCCCCCCCAACCCGGGTTTGGGGGGGTTTGGGGGCCCCCTTTGGGGCGGCAAAATTTCCAAACACACGTTGTGGGGGGGGGGGGGGGGGTGTGGCGCGCGGGGGGCGGCTGCGGCGCGTTCTTGGGGCTGTTTCACGCGATGCGCGATGGCGACGGGATGCTGCGGGGTGCCGCCGGCCGTACTCGCCGCGCTCCCTTCCCCGCGGCAGGAGGCCGCGCTTCACGAGAGGAGCAGCCCGCGAGCGGGAGCAACAGGATGATCGACAGGAGAGAGAGGGTCGCCGGCATCGGCGGCGCGCCGCGGTTTCGCATCACAGTACCTGCCTGTCTCAGTACCTCTCGGGGTTGTGATCCTTGCCGTGACAGAGGAGGAAGCACTCGCCGCGGAAGACTCCGAGGTCGACGAACTCCAGCCGGCCGCTGCGGCTCGGAGAGACGACGCTGCGGTCGAAGTTGATCAGGTGGCTGTTGCTCGTGGAGCTTCCCTGCG
>CAZASZ010000097.1:0-3745 GCA_964487925.1 uncultured Gammaproteobacteria bacterium | reverse complement strand
GAGCCGACACCGACCTCCATGGAATCCACTCAACCTGCCGTTGAGACCTCGACGACGGATACCGGTGGCGATATGTCATCGATGGACTCGAACGCGGAGGCGTCGGGTTTGGGCGCCGCTGAGCCGGTACAGATCGATCCTCTGGACGATCCCACTAGCCCGCTGGCCCAACGTGTCGTTTATTTTGATTTTGACAAGAGCGCGATTCGTGCCGAATTCCGCAACCAGATCGTTGCCCACGGCGAGTATCTCGGCAACCATCCGAGTACTCAGTTGCGTCTCGAAGGGCATGCCGACGAGCGCGGCACGCGAGCTTACAACCTTGCCTTGGGCGAGCGTCGCGCCAAGGCGGTGCGTGACCTGTTGTTGTTGACGGGTGCCTCAACGGCTCAGATTGAAGTCACCAGCTACGGCGAGGAGCGTCCCGCGGTTGAGGGGCATAATGAGGCCGCCTGGGCGAAGAATCGCCGCGTGGTCTTTGATTACTCGCGCTAGCCACCTTTTTAGCGCACTAGCCGCCCCATGGTGAGGCCGGCGCCCATGGGCGGGTTTCTGCTCGGCCTGGCAGCCTTCGTGATCGTGGTCGCGGGAATGAAGGCTGCTGCGCCGATCCTCGTCCCGTTTCTACTCGCTGTATTCATCGCAGTTGTACTAGCGCCCGTCATTTCCGGCCTGAGTCAGCGGCGTGTGCCTCCTGTCCTGTCGCTCGTCGTGGTCCTGCTCGGGTTGGTCTTGGCCGGGCTCCTGTTTACGATCCTCGTTAGCAGTTCGTTGGACGAATTCACCCGCAGTCTGCCGTTGTACAAGGAGCGGCTCCACGGAGCGCTTACGGAAGTGCTGGGTTGGTTTTCGGCTCATGGCGTACTGATTTCGAAAAAAATCGTATTAAATTATCTCGACCCATCCCAGGCCATGAGTGTCGTGACATTGCTGCTCGGCGGTCTTGGCGGAGTCCTGACTAACGGTTTTCTGATCCTCTTGACCGTAGCCTTTATTCTGGCCGAGGCCTCCGGCTTGCCTTCGAAGTTGCGGATGGCGTTTGCCGATCCAGATGCCTCCTTGGGGCATGCCGCGGAGGTCGCTGACAACATCAACCGCTACATGGCCATCAAGACGGTCTTCAGTCTGCTGACCGGAATCCTAATATCTTTTTGGCTTTGGTTGCTGGGCGTCGATTTCTGGCTGCTTTGGGGTGTGCTGGGATTTCTACTCAACTTTGTACCGAACATTGGCTCGATCATCGCCGCGGTACCGGCTGTGCTTCTAGCGCTGGTTCAGCTTGGTCCCGGAGAAGCGGTTTTGGTGGCGGGGGGGTATCTGGCAATCAATGTCCTGATTGGGACCTTCCTCGAACCACGTTTCATGGGGCGGGGTCTGGGGCTGTCGACCCTGGTCGTCTTTCTCTCCTTGATATTCTGGGGCTGGGTCCTGGGGCCGGTTGGTATGTTGCTGTCGGTGCCATTGACGATCACGGCCAAGATCATCCTAGCCAGCGATACGGAGACCCGATGGCTGGCGGTCATCCTTGGCGATGGCAGATCGCCAGACCGGGACATAATTAAGGCATTGCTCCCGCCTAACCGTGCGTAAATCCTAAAGCGCGATCAAGTTGGCAGGTTGTGCTGAGCCTCATAGATATCGAGCTACTCAGGAAGTTTCCATAGGCGCGTGGCCTCGTTCAGGATGAACTCTCTAAAGGCCCGCGCGATCGGCGGCAGCCGTTTTCCGGTGCGGTGGACGAGATACCACTGGCGCATGATCGGGAAGCGCTCGACGTCCAGGATGACGAGCCGGTGTGTCTCGAGTTCCAACTCCAAGGTGTGGCGGGAAACGATGCCGAGACCCAGTCCGGCCTGGACGGCTTGCTGCAGGGCCTCGTTACTGCGCATCTCGATACTGGCCTGCAGTTGTATCCCTGCCTCATCAAAAAATCTCTCCATCGATATTCTCGTGCCAGAACTTCTTTCCCGGACCACAAATGGTTCTTTTTTCAGGCGCTCTAGCGGTATTCCCTTTTCTTTAGCCAGGCGATGATCCGGAGCCGCGATTACGACCAGCGGGTTGTCCATGAAGGGTTCGGCGTCGACGTCGAGACCATGCGGGGGTTGGCCCATGACAACCAGGTCGGTCTCGTTGAGCTCAAGCTGGCGAATGAGTCCCTTACGATTGGTGACATCCAGGCTTACGGTCAGATGTGGCACCCGTTTGCGGAATACCGCCAGCAGGTGGGTGCAGAAGGGGTTGGCCGTGCTGGCGACGCTCAGATGCAGATGGCCGCGCTCAATGCCCTTGAGTTCCTCGAAGACTGTGTCGAGTTCGTCTAGTTGGGCGTTGATGTTCCTGCAGTAGTGCTCGAATTCCTTTCCAGCATCGGTCAGATAGATGCGCTTGCCGATTTGCTCAAATAAGGGCATGCCACAGTTTTCTTCGAGCTGTTTGATCTGCATCGATACGGCGGGTTGACTCAGGAACAATGCCTCTGCGGCCCTAGAGTAATTTAAATGGTGCGCGACGGACTGGAATACTTTGAGCTGGCGTAAGGTGACATGCATGATTGAACTATACCATAAGCATTACCTTATCATTTTCATCAAAAGTACTGAATTTACATTATGTCGCATCGTGATATAGTTCATTTCACAAATTGGCGCTGATGTCTCGGAGCGGACCGATTTGGGCAAGGGGCAAGACCCACACCAATACCTATAAATGTAGTGGAGGAGATGTCAATGGATCAATCTAATCGTTATGCAAATCTGAGTTTGAATGAAGCCGACCTGATTGCAGATGGCAACCATTTTCTTGTCGCGTATAAGCTAAAGCCGGCTGCGGGTTTTGGTTTCCTTGAAGTTGCAGCGCACGTGGCAGCCGAGTCTTCGACCGGTACCAACGTGGAAGTTTCCACGACCGATGATTTTACCCGTGGCGTTGATGCGCTGGTCTACGAGATCGATGAGACCGCTTTTGGCGACAAGGGTGGCCTGATGAAGGTCGCTTATCCTGTTCCCTTGTTTGACCCCAATCTGACTGATGGTATCTACAACATATCGCACATGTGGTCCCTGATTCTGGGTAACAACCAGGGTATGGGCGACCATGAAGGCCTGCGTATGCTGGACTTCCTTGTGCCTGAATGCATGGTCAAGCGGTTCGATGGCCCATCCGCCAACATCGTTGACCTATGGAAAGTACTGGGTCGTCCCGAAGTGGATGGCGGCTACATCGCCGGCACCATCATCAAGCCCAAGTTGGGTCTGCGCCCTGAGCCCTTTGCCAAGGCATGTTATGACTTCTGGCTCGGTGGCGACTTCATCAAGAACGATGAGCCTCAGGCCAATCAGCCCTTCTGCCCCATGAAGGAAGTTATTCCCAAGGTGGCGCAGGCCATGGATCGCGCCCAGCAGGAAACCGGTCAGGCCAAACTGTTCTCGGCCAACGTGACCGCCGATTTCCATGAAGAATTGATTGTGCGTGGCGAGTACATCCTGGGTGAGTTCGCCAAGTACAACAGTGAGTCGCATGTTGCATTTCTGGTTGATGGCTTCGTAACCGGTCCTGCCGGTGTGACCACTTGCCGTCGCGCTTTCCCGAAGACCTTCCTGCATTTCCACCGTGCAGGTCACGGCGCGGTGACTTCCTACAAGTCGCCGATGGGTATGGATCCGCTGTGTTACATGAAAATGTCGCGACTGATGGGCGCCTCCGGTATTCATACCGGCACCATGGGCTACGGCAAGATGGAAGG
>CAZASZ010000096.1:0-3766 GCA_964487925.1 uncultured Gammaproteobacteria bacterium | reverse complement strand
GCATTGTCGATCACGAACACGCTGACTGGAGCGCCGCTGGTCAGGTGAATAGGTCCAGTGTATGGCGTCGTCATAGGCGCCAGAGAAACGCCGTCGCTCGCAGGGACCGTTATTCCATCCGAAGGCTGAGTGCCATCCAAGGTGTAATACATGCCCTTGCAACCGCTGCCCCCCTGATCATCGCAGGTCAGTGTCACGTCGATCGATCCGGAATAGGTCGCGCCAAGAGGATCGGCGGTCACGACCGGCGCGTTCTGATCGAGGGTGTAGACAGCAGTATGGGTCGGTTCCTGGTTTCCGGTATTGTCGACCGAAAAATACTTCAGCGTGATCGTGCCATCGGCCGCGGAGTCGGCCAGAAACGTGGTCAGATCGATGGCCTTCAGGTACTGATGCGCCAGATCGATAACAGGCTCACTGCCGTCGCTACTGAAATAAATCCCATTACAGCCAGAACCGTTGAGTTCATCTATGCAGGTCAGTGTCACGGCTGTGATCGCGGACTTCCCGTATTGGCCGCCTTCCAGCGAAGTGCTGGTATTGGGGGCTTTCGCATCAATGTAGAACTTGGCCGTCGTCGCGGCTTCGTCACGGCCATAAATATCCGTCCCCGAATAACGAATGGTCGTTGATTTCGCGGAGATATTAATGGGAGTCGACGCATAGGTGATTGCCGTCGCAGAGGTCCTGGGGTCGCTGCCATCGGTCGTGTAGCGAATCGACGAGCAGGGATCGCCCTTATTATCCACGCAACTCATCGTAAGACTCTGCGCCAGACCATAGCCGCCAGCCGCCGGCGATAAGGTCGTGACCGGCGGCGCGACGTTGAACACGGCCATGCCGCTCCGGACACTGCCTCCGATCATGTTGAAGTCTCCACCCACGAACAAGGTGGCGTCATCCGAGCTGATTTCGAGCGCGCCTACTTGGGTTATCGTGTTCCCTCCCCCCTGGCCCGGATCCCAAGGTTCTACCGCCCCAGTCGCCGTATCGATGGCCGCGAGCTGTGAGCGGGCGATCGAGTCGACGGACGTGAAGGTGCCGCCGACAAAAGCGACCTCGCCATCGCGACTCAGCGCCAGGGTCTCCACAGGAGCGTCGGTCATTGGCGCCCAGGTCGCCAACGTGGCCGGACTGGCCGTCGAGATACGGGCCAGGCGTGCCCTCGCCTGAGATTGCACCGTGGTGAAATCACCGGCGACATAGAGATCCGCACCGTCGGGACTGATCCGAAGTTGTCGCACCGACGCATCCGTATCGGCCTGCCAAGCATCTGCCTGGGCGCTGCTTATATCGATACGGGCAAGATGACTCCGAACCTGCCCCGCGATATTGCTAAAGTCACCGCCGACGAACAGGGTGCCTCCGTCCGCAGCCACGGCCAGCGTCCTAACAGGAAGGTCGCTATCCACGCTCCAGGGCGTCACTTGCGATACAGTAGTCGACAACGCCGCCAGATGCTTCCTGGCCTGTCCACCGACATTGAGAAAATCACCGCCGATGTACAAGGTCGTCCCGTCTGGGGAGAGCGCCATTGTGCGCACGATGCCGTCAACGTCCGGATTCCAAAGCGTTACGGTCCCCGATTGCACATCTACGGCGGCAATATTCGCCCGCGCCTTGCCGGCAAATTGACTGAAGTCACCTCCTACGAACAGGGTCCGTTCATTGTTGCTCATGACGAGCGTATTTATGGACACGATGGCGTCGGGGAGCAAAGTTGGTACCCAAGTTGACAGCACGGCGCCGGTCGCCGAATTCAGCGCCGCGAGGCGGTGACGTGGGTCGATCACGCTCCCAGTCACGAATTGGCTAAAGAGGCCACCGACATATATCCGGGTACTATCGAAGGCAAAACTGTTAACAGCGGTATCGCCATAGGCGAACGCCGCATTAGGTACGTTGCCGGCTTGGGTCATGCCCGCGAACATGAGTAACCCCATACAAGCGAGACACCGTATCATGACTGCTGGTCCTCCATAATTGGAGTCCCACGGCGACGGCGAATCCCCCACACCAGGATCACCCAGCCAAGTGGACCGAAGCCACCTACACCGGAGCGATTGCGAACATAGTCTTCGCGATGGACGGCCTCCTTATTGCCGTAAGCGTCTACGGCAAAGTAACGCAGAGTGATCGTACCGGACAGCGGAATCGGCCCACTGTATCGAGGCGATGCCGTGGTAGGCAGGCTACCATCGGTCGTAAAGAAGATATCGGTGCAGCCCGAACCCGCGATATTGGTATTGACGTCGATATCGTGGCATTGCAGCGTTACCTGAATCTCGGATCCGAAATAGATCTGTGTCCCTGGCGTGGCCGAAGATGTCGGCGGCACAAGATCGATCTGGTATTGAGCCTGCTGTTCGGCCTCCCGATTGCCCTGACGATCAACCGAAAAGAAACGCAAGGTGATGTCGTTGTCCAGCGGAATGGGCGCCGTATAAGCCAGATTGGGGGCAATCCTGGGGATACTTCCATCCGTCGTCACATAGGTCGCCTCGCATCCGGAACCGGATCCATCGTCACAACTCAGGACCAAATCGGCCTGCGTATCCTTGTTGTAGATTCCGCCGGGCGGCGTCACAGTCGTGACGGGAATGCTCGTCTCCCCCGCCGGAAGCGTAAAATCCGCGATCCGGGGACGCAACTGTAAGGCCTCGGAGAGAAAACTGCCGGCAACATAGATACTTGTCCCATCAAGGGCCGACACGAGATCCCGGACGCGGCCATCCAACTCGGGATTCCAAGCGGAACTGACGGCCCCGCTGCTCGACGACACCGATACCAGATAGGGTGTCGACGCCAATCCGCTATCGCTATGCAGAAATCGACCACCGAGGTAGATGCGCGTGCCATCGCCCGACAGCGATAGCGCGTCAACAGGGCCATCAAGACCGGGGGTCCAACTCGTCAGTAAGGCTGCGGAACTCGAGTCGACAGCAACGACACCGATATTGGGCGCCCCAAAGACCTGAGTAAAACTGCCGCCGACAAATATCCTGCCCCGCCCGATGTCAGGGAGTATCGACAAGACCTCGTTGTTGTTGACCTGGGGACGCCAATTCGTCAACAGCAGCTGACCCAGATCCAACATCGCGATGCGCTCCCGGGTCTGGCCGATTGCTGTCGTAAAGGCGCCCCCGATATAAAGCGCCGTATCGGAACGGGCCAGTGTCCGCACGGCGCCATTAAATACGGGATGCCATTCCGTTGGAATGCCGTTGGCTGTTCGAATCTGCGCCAGATAGTCGCGACTTTGGCCGGCCAGCTGGGTGAACTCTCCTCCGACAAACAAACTGGTGCCGTCAGATGAAAGCGCCAGGGCGTCTACGCGCGCATTGGCGCCCGCGGCCCAGTCCAGCCCGATGCCGCTGTTCGTATCGAGGGCCGCCAGATGAAGGCGCGTATGTCCGGATGCCACTGAAAAGTCACCGCCGATATACAAAGTCTGAGCATCCAACGACAGCACCATGTCTCGAATGACGCCATCGACTGAAGGCGCCCACGCTAATACTTGGCCCGTGGTCTGATCCAACACAGCGAGATTGTCCCGAGTTACGCCACCCAGGGATGCGAAACTGCCGCCACAATAGATCACGCCATTGGGGTAGCTTGCATTGACCTGTCTGACCAGCGCCCGCACTGCGCCCCCAGCCGCTGGTGACCAGTCTGTAGCGAGCCCGGTCGCGGTGTCGATAGCCGCCAACCGAGTCCGCTTCAAGGCGCCAATATTCTGGAA
The DNA here is from genome assembly GCA_964487925.1 of uncultured Gammaproteobacteria bacterium. Taxonomy (GTDB): domain Bacteria; phylum Pseudomonadota; class Gammaproteobacteria; order SZUA-140; family SZUA-140; genus RI-283. The sequence continues at coordinate 24 of CAZASZ010000096.1, read as the reverse complement.
ATCCCCACCCACATAGATCACCGA
>CAZASZ010000095.1:0-3776 GCA_964487925.1 uncultured Gammaproteobacteria bacterium | reverse complement strand
GCGGCACCTATCACGGACTACTCACCTTCGCGTCGCTCTCCATGGCGAGTAGCGATCGACCGATCCTGCGTCGGCCTCCTCTGCCGATCTCTCGCTGGTTGCGGGCGTTTTTAGCCTGTTTTCACCCTAGGCATACCCCCTTCGCGACCGAATTCCGTCCCTCTTTCGGCCATCGGGCATTAATAACCCCTGCCGTGTGCCTTGCAGGCACAGCATCATTGGCGGATTGATCGGATAGTTGTAGCCGTCTCAATCGAAAAGGCTTGATTGAACCCCGACAAATGGCGGCCCTCGTGGCTCCGGTAACGCGCCGGTCTCATGAAGGCCTTCGGCGTTCACATGATCGAGAATCCTCCTGATCACCGCCGCATCCTCTATGCAGGCAATCACCTTGACCGCCCCGCCGCAGGCCCGACAGGTCTCGATGTCGATCTTGAACACCCGTTTGAGTCGTTGCGCCCAGCTCATCGCGGCGTGGCGTTCGGCGGGCGTACGGTCTTGAGATTCCAGGGTCGATGACTTGTGCTGTCATCCTCGCCCGTGACGGCGTGGTCAACGAGGTGCGACCTGGGGGCGTCCAGTCGCCTGACGACTGGTCATCAATCCCGGGCAGCCTCGAAGCAATGGGGCGATTGACCCGCGCCGGATATCACCTCGTCGTCGTGACCCTGCAACCGGGAATCGCCGACGGCACCTTGATCAGCGGCCATTTGAACCTGATTCACGAGCGCATGCGTATGGAGGCGGCATCGGAGGGCGCCGGCATCGATGCGATCTTTTATTGTCCCCATGGACCGGGCGATAAGTGTGCGTGTCGCTTCCCCGCGCCGGGCCTGTTCAAAGAGATTAAGGAACGTTTGCGCATCGATCTGGGGACGGTCCCCGTCGTGGCGGATAATCTTGATGCGATTCTGGCCGCCGCTGCGGCCGGCGCACTACCGGTCCTGGTTCGCACGGGACGGGGCGCCGACACCGAAAGTGGAGCCGGATTGCCCGTAGGACTGGAAGTTCATGATGACTTGGCGGCCTGGGTTGGGGACTTTTTACAGGAGGAATCTTGATACTATTTTTTCGCTCCAGTCTCTACGCGCTGGGCAGTTGGCTCAGTACGCTTGTCGTCGGGCCCGTCGCGCTTTTGACCTTCCCGTTTCCGTTTAGCGTGCGCTATGGGTTCATTAGCCAGTGGGCCCGTTTCAATCTTTGGTGGCTGCGTATGACCTGTGGTCTGGCCTTCGAGGTCGATGGCAGGGAACATATCCCGCAAGGAAACGCCATTATCATGTGCAAACACCAGTCCGCCTGGGAAACGCTGGCCATGCAACTGGTCTTTCCACCCCAAATTTGGGTCCTGAAGCGCGAATTGCTGCGTGTGCCGTTCTTCGGTTGGGGGTTGGCCATGCTGGAACCGATCGCGATCGATCGTGCGGCCGGCAAGGCAGCCATGAAACAACTCATCGATCAGGGTAAGGTCAGGCTTGAACGGGGCCGCTGGGTCGTGATTTTTCCCGAGGGTACCCGGACTGCCCCAGGGCATAAAGGGCGCTACGCGATCGGTGGAGCGATGCTGGCATCCAAGTCGGGTTACCCGGTTGTCCCGGTGGCGCACAACGCAGGGGAGTTCTGGCCCCGCCGGGGTTTCCTGAAGCGGCCTGGCGTGATCCGCATGGTCATCGGTCCGGTCATCCGGACGGCGGGACACTCGGCGGGTGAGATCAATGAAGAGGTCGAAACCTGGATCGAGGGTACGGTTGCCGCGATAAGCAACAAAGGCGCATGAGTCTCAAAGTACCCGGGCGGCGTCTCGAGACGCCGCCCAGGCAAGGGGCCTACAGCGATCAGTCGTTGAGTTTGACCTGGCTGAAAACGGTCTTGGCGCCGGATATGCCAAAGTCGTTGTCATTGACCAGGATCGCACGCTCAGGTGAGAACAGAGCAATGCCTTCGACCTTGGGCGGCAGCATACCCGGATAATCACGGCTGGAGTCCATGACGAGTTCTTTGGTGAGCGGCGTAATGCCGGCAGCAGCCAGATTAGTCGTCTGTTCCAGGGTAGGCGAGGTCGTCAACTGATCCCATTGACTGTCCAGGATATTGCTGGCGCCGATCAACTTGACCCGATAGAGTTTGGTCGTGTTTGAGATGCGCTCCAGGACCAGCAATTCGTTGTTGTCGAGCCATGCCATTTCACTGATCTTGACGTCGCTTTGCTTGGTGCTGTTGTCGGCGGCAAAGGTAGTCGGCAGGTCCATTTGATAGACATATTCACCAACCGGCTTGCCCGTCAGTCGCTCGGTCTTGAGCAGGCGTACATTGCGCGACTGTTTGTAGGCGCTACCGTTAGGATTGGCCAGCGGGCTCTGTAGACTGGTGTACAGAAACTGCTCGTCACCCGAGACCGCAATGGATTCCATACCGCGATTGAGTTTGCGTTTGGCGAGGATGGCCGGGAAGCTGCCGACGACAGGGTAGTTGGCCCCGCTCAGGTCGGTATCGATCCCGTACGGAACACGACGCTCCAGGACTTCTCCTGTTGCGGCGATGTGAACCAGGCTGGGACCGTATTCTTCCGATGCCCAGAAGCTGCCGTCCTGCAGTCGCACCATGGATTCGACGTCGAGTCCGTTGGGGTCGAGCGGGATTTCGTTGCCGTTTTTATCGAAGGCCAGTTCGGTATCGGTGCTGATTAACGGATTGGGTAGCCCGCTGATGACATGGCCGTCCTGGTCCTTGATTTGCAGTGCGTCGATCAGGTTGACGCCGTTGGCGTTGATCTTGAAGGTGTAGATCGTCGGGCTGAAAGATGGCACGGGGAAGATTTTTCCGGATGCGCAAAGGTCGATGCCGATGAGTTTGACGTCATCCTTGCATTTGATGTTTACGCCGCGATCGGTGACCGTGTAAAGGGTATCCGCCGCATCGCCCGGGCGATGATAGGCGCCGCTGCTGACCCCAACGGTAAACTTTATGCTCTTGCCGTTGCTAAACCCCGTGGTATCGAGCGGTAACGTAAATGGAAGACTGAAAAAGCCGTCTTGATCATGCTCATGTTGATCGGCGTAGGCAGCCGTAGCGCCCGCCAGCATGACGCCGAAAGCGATCGCACTGGAAATTCTTTTTTGTATCATTTTGTTTCTCCACGGTTCGGATGAATTTGATGTGCGGGGTAGCGTCCCGCAAGGGATTGCGATGAAGCGGTTCAAATTGTGAGTGGCGGGTATGACATCGACGTTACAGCCTTGTGACGGGATTGTGACGTCGAGGCAATGTCAACCCAAAGCAGAAATGTCCCCTTCTGAGCCATTCAGAAATGTCCCCTGGGTGGTTCAGGTCTGTGTGACAGCGGGGCTAATGGAGGAACGCCGCCAAGGATGGTCGGCTGGTGGCTTCCAGGCCGGTTTTTGTTGTTTCTGTTTTGCCAGTTCGACCTGAGCATGAAGCGGATCAGCATGGATGGTAAAGGTCGCTGGGTCGACAATGTCTTCGTGGAGCGGCCGTGGCGCAGCCTGAAATATGAGGAGATCTACCTGAAAGCGTACGACAGCGTGGCCCTGGCGCGCGCCTCAATCGGGCGATACCTGGCGTTCTTCAATACCGAACGGCGACACCAGTCGCTGGGACGCAGAACACCAGATCAGGTATATTACGAATCGGTTGACCAGCGGAAGGCGGCATATCTGGAAGGACACTTATCCGGCTGTCCAACTTATGGGGTCCATTTCTGGTTAAGGAACTGCACGCGAAGATCGGTCAGTTGACGATGGAGCGAGATTTTTTAG
>CAZASZ010000094.1:0-3815 GCA_964487925.1 uncultured Gammaproteobacteria bacterium | reverse complement strand
TCGAAGGCGCTCAGCCGGACCCCAGCAGTAACGGTAACAGCACGACTAACGCCGATATCGCGGATCAGTTTATTGAGCTCACTGGTAAAGTGAACACCGCCTATGACAGCTCGACCCAGACCTTTACACTGGATGTAATTGGCACCCCTGAGCACCTTGACTCCAGCGCCACCGCGAGCCTCAACACCACGGCACCAGTCTCGATCAATTTGAGTAGGGCCAGGGCCTGGTTCAAACTCGGCAACAGTGGTTGCCTGGCGGCCGATGCCTTTGTCGAGGTTAAGGGCGCCTTGACCGTCACCGGCGAGATCGACGCCCGCGTCATCAGAGTAGAGTCCGCATGTTCGTTCTCCGGTAACCCGGTCATCGACAACCACGGCCTGGGGCAGCACCCCGATGTTGCGGGTGCGATCAGCACGGTGAATACCAATAACAGCACTCTGACCTTGACGGTCTTCCGCGCCAAGGGCCTCACCGGTATTCAGGTCGGCGACCTGATTACGGTGGATTACAGTCAGTCGCCATTGTTCGATCGCGGCACCTCGGCGAACCTAGTGGCGAATCAACTGATCGAGGTCAATGCAGCGGCCGCTGCGGACTGGACAGCCGCCGCTTCGGGTACGCCATCTGCTGACCCCCAAGGCACTCTGATTGCCGCCAAGATCAAGCTCCGGTAACAGCATCACCCTCCTCTCCGGGCGGGACTTCGGTCCCGCCTTTTTTATGGCCATCAATGCGTTCTGCTTAAAACGCAAGCGGCTGCAGCATTGCATAAGATTCTCCGACTCATGCAATCGGGATAACCGCCGATACACACTGTAATTGCCTCATATAACTTAGATTTATGTCGCCAGAATCATGCCTTCAATAACATCAGCCCAAATCCCTGATCAGGGCGGGTTTTTGAAGGGCTTTCGCCTCAGATCCAGGATACTGACACCGTTGATCATAGTGATGCTCATGGTCATCACCGTGTGTGGCATCGTCATCTACCAACAGGAAGAGCGGCACCTGAGGGATGAGCTGGATCGGCAGCTTTCGGAAGCTCGCGCGATCTACTCGGACGAGCTGGCGAGCCAAAACGAGAAATTGAAAATAGCACTGGATGTGCTCGCTCGAGACCGCGTCCTTCGCAGCGCAATGGCGGAAAGTGACAGGGATACCCTGCTCAAGTACGCACGACCCATCTTTGAACAGCTCCGCCACGAATACCAGATCTCGTATTTCTACTTCCACAGCCCTGACTTGATCAACCTGCTACGCGTTCATCAACCTGGCAGGTATGGTGACCCGATCAAGCGCGTCACGGCAAGGAGTGCCCAGTCTTCCTTGGATACCGCCACCGGCATTGAGCTTGGCTCGATGGGGACGTTCTCGCTCCGAGCTATGAAACCGATCTTCGAAGGCCCAAAACTGATCGGATATATCGAACTCGGTGAGGAAATCGACCCTATCATTCAGCGTCTCCACGACTCGCTCCATCAAGAACTCCTTGTCATGATCGACAAGCAATACTTGAAAAAGTCCGACTGGCAACTTGGCATAGCGACACTGGGGCGTCAGGTCGATTGGGACCGATTCCCCGAAATGGCCGTCGTGTCCCAAACGTTCAAAACATTGCCGACGGGTCTCGAGTCCTTCCTTGGAGAGACTATTGCCGGACTCAGCGATTCCAAAATTGAGTTCACCTTCGATGACAAATCCTATCAGGCCAAACTCCTGCCCATCGAGGACTCTCAATACAGGCTGATCGCGGGTGTGTTGGTTGCATCGGATATAACTGGACACGCCCAAATCCTTCAACAGATGATCTCTCGGATAGGGTTGATCATCGTTATCCTGGCCGCATTTTTGGTCGTCCCATTCTACTTTATCCTCGGCAATACCGAACGCCACCTCAACCGGTTGTTCGAGAACCTGCGGAATAAACGCCAACGCCTGATCAGCGCGCAACGTCTGGCCCACCTTGGCAACTGGAGCTGGGACTTGAACCTAGACGTCCAAGACGCCTCTCATGAGGCCAATAGGATACTGGGCCGCACTTCAGGCCGGTCGTCCATAGCGAGCGTCCATGTCCCAGAAGTCATCCATACCGACGACCAAGAGGAATTTCTGGGGTTTATCGATAAGGTTCGGAGTAGCAAAAGCGTTCAGGAGTTTATCCACCGGATCGCGCGGCCTGACGGCCAAAAATGTATTGTTCGCAACTTGACGGAGCCAACATTCGGTGACGATGGGGCCATCACGGGATACCAGTCCAGCATCCAGGACATCACAGAGCGACTGCATGCCCAAAAGCGCGCCGTCCAACTCGGTCAGATCCTCAAGCACTCCTGGAACGAGATCTATACCTTCGATGCCGACACGCTCGCCTTCATCGACATCAGTGACGGTCTTTGCCAAAACCTCGGATATGAAAAGACAGAGATGTTCGGCATGCGCCCGATGGATATCATGCCGGGGTATTCGCCAGATAAACTTTCCGCCTTGATACAGCCGCTTCTCTCGGGAGAAAAGAAACAACTCGGATTCGAGGCCGAACACCTGCGCCGCGATGGGAGCCGTTACCCGATCGAGGTCTCTCTGCAATATGCCTCAGCAGATAAAGCGGGCACCTATATCGCAATCGTTTTGGATATCAGTAGCCGTCGGCATTATATCGAACAACTCAAACACAAAACCCTGCACGACCAATTGACGGGACTCCCCAATCGAACACTGCTCATCGATCACCTGAACCTTGCCCTGGACGAGGCCCGGCGCACGTCCGGCAGGCTGTCCGTGCTCATGGTCAAGGCATTGAGGTTACGTGAAATCAACGACTTGCTTGGGCACACTAGTGGTGATGAGATCCTCAAGGAAACCACGCATTGCCTGCAGACCGTGATACGCAAATCCGATACGCTGGCGCGCATGGGAAGCAATGAATTTGCCATCGTGCTACACGAGGCCGACCTCGATCAGGCTCGGATCATCGCCCGCAAGATTCAGCAACAGTTTGAAAGCCCTGTCGTGACCGGCGATATCCAGGTAGAGATCGAGACCACCATAGGTATCGCGTTCTACCCAGACCATGCCGATAACCCCCAGGGCCTGCTGCAATACTCCGATATCGCTATGCAGATCGCCAAGAAAGAGCCCAGTGGCATCAGCGTCTACAACGCAGGAAATGACCCCTACAGCAAGCGCCGGTTGCAATTACACGGAGAACTGCGCAATGCCATCAAGGAGTCCTTACTGACCCTGCACTATCAACCCAAGATCGATGTCGCCACCCGGACAATCGTCGGCGTGGAGGCATTGGCGCGGTGGCCACATCCCAGTGAGGGTATGATTCCACCGAACGATTTCATCCCGTTGATCGAACAGTCCGGGTTGATACGACCCTTTACCTTATGGGCGCTGGAGACGGCGATCCTACAGGCCGCGCAATGGCAGAGAGACGGGTATCGGCTCTCCGTATCGGTCAACCTGTCGACCAGAAACCTCGTCGACCCTGACTTGCCGGACCTGATTCAACAGTTGCTCGATCGGCACCACCTGAGCCCGGACCTGTTGACGCTCGAGATTACGGAATCCGCGATCATGTATCGGCCGGAATTCGCCATGAGGGCGCTCGACCAACTCAATGCTATGGGCGTGAAACTATCCATCGATGATTTTGGTACGGGCTACTCCTCGCTATCCTATCTAAGGCGCCTCCCGGTCCATGAGCTCAAGATCGATCGTTCCTTTATCGCCAACATATACGAAAACGACAGCGATGCCATGATCGTCAACAGTACGATCGACCTGGCGCATAACCTCGGCATGAC
>CAZASZ010000093.1:0-3841 GCA_964487925.1 uncultured Gammaproteobacteria bacterium | reverse complement strand
CTAACCCTCTCCCAGTTTTGGGAGAGGGGACAATCGGCCGTACGGCCGATCAATCTGGCTTTTAGCCGTAACCCGAAGCCACCGGCTTTAGCCGGTGGAGTATTCACATTTGCAATAGTGTGTCCTGAGATATCGAGGATCTACAGTTTATGACGATTTCATCCAGCTCGGCGGCCAAGAAGGCCAAGACGCTTATTGAGGCGCTGCCCTATATCCAGCGTTTTTCCGGTAAGACCGTCGTGATCAAGTATGGCGGTAACGCCATGATCGACGACGAGCTCAAGCAGAGCTTCGCCCGCGACATCGTCCTCATGAAACTCATCGGTATCAACGTCGTGGTCGTCCATGGCGGTGGCCCTCAGATCGGCAAGCTGCTTGAGCGCCTTGGCAAAAAGACTGAGTTTGTCGGCGGCATGCGCGTGACCGATAGTGAGACCATGGACGTCGTCGAGATGGTTCTGGGTGGGCTTGTTAACAAGGAAATCGTCAATCTGATCAATCGTAATGGCGGCACGGCGGTTGGCCTGACGGGTAAGGACGGTGATCTGATCGGGGCTCGAAAGCTGACGGGGAAGGCTAGCGTTGATGGTGAAGAGGCAGTTGATATCGGACATGTCGGCGAGGTGGCCTGGATCAATACCGATGTCGTCGACATGTTGATCAAGGGCAACTTCATCCCAGTCATCGCCCCAGTCGGGGTTGGCGCCGATGGCCAATCCTATAATATCAACGCCGATCTCGTCGCGAGCCGGATTGCCGAGGTCATGATGGCGGAGAAGCTGGTCCTGCTGACCAATACGCCCGGCGTCATGGACAACAACGAGCAGGTTCTGACGGGGCTTGGCCCCGAGGACATCGGCGAACACATCCGCTCGGGTGCGATTTATGGTGGGATGTTGCCCAAGGTGCAATGCGCCGTGGATGCCGTGCGTGGTGGCGTGGGTTCAGCGCATATCATTGATGGCCGCGTGCCGCATGCCATCCTGCTTGAGATACTCACCGATCAAGGAGTGGGGACACTGATCCATCGTTGATCGACCCCGCGGGCCGTTGACAGGCCTTTGTCGAGGCCTGTGGCAACGGTCCGTTGTTCATAACGGTATCGTCGGAAGAGGAGGACTCAATGTTCCTCGTAAAGATCGAAGTCGACCAATTCGCTGCGCAGGCGCTGCCGTTCCATGAAGTGTTCGATCGACTTGCGGACGTTGCGGGTCTGTTTCGGCGATGCGCCGGTACCGACTTGTTCGATGTCCTTGATGCCGTCGAGGTTCTCATCGTCTACGAGGCGTTCGTCCTGACCGTTGAAAACGGCATATTCCTGTAGGTTTTTGGTCTGCATCGCGGTTTCCTCACTCTATAGTTGATTGCGAGACCCTTTTATCTAAGGGGTCGCGAACCATGCTAGGGCCGAGGCAAGGAAAAAACCGGGCGATGGGTCACACTTTTGAACACCCGAAGGCCTTCGTTTAGGCCTGTCTGTCTTTTTTGTCTTTTGTACTGATGGATAGGCAGAGGGTGCGGAAACGCGCGAGTCGGGCGGGGTCGATGTGGCCCGCAGCGACGGCTTCATCGAGTGCGCAACCGGCATCGCCGTTGTGCTGGCAATTGCGGAAGCGGCATTGGCCCAGGAAGGGCGCGAACTCACGAAAGCCCTTCGCGACTTGTTCGCGATCGGTCAGGCAGGGCGTAAAGGCGCGTACTCCTGGGGAATCGATGATGCATCCGTCGGGGTCGAGCCGGTAGAGGCAGGATGTGGTCGTGGTATGGCGACCGTGACGCGCATCCGCCGTTAGCGCGCCGACACGGGCCTCACGATCAGGGACGAGCTGGTTGATCAGCGAGGACTTACCGACACCTGATTCCCCGACGAACACGCTGCTCCTGCCCATGAGTATGCCCCGCAACGCGTCCATGTTTGTTCCACTGTGGGCGCTGATCATCAGGCAGGGGTAGCCGATCCGTCTATAGGTCTCCAACTGGGCCTCAATGGCGCACAGAATGTTGTCGTCAATCAGGTCTATTTTGTTGATGACGATGGCCGCTTTGATCCCAATCAGTTCCGCACCCACGAGGTGATGGTTGATTAGCAGCAGGTGGATGTCGCCATCGCGCCGCCCGGCGTCGTTGACGACGATGAGCTGGTCGATATTCGCGCACAGAAGTTGTGGTCGACCATTCTCGCCGGAGTGTATCAGCTCGGTTGTGCGAGGCAGGCGTGCCGTGACGACGGCAATGCCGTCGCCGCGTGCCTCCCACGCGACATGATCGCCGCAGACGATTCGGCCCTGGCTGCGATGGGTGTGGCATTGCCAGTGCTGACGCTCGTCGTCCTCGATCGTGATGCGATTGCCGTGACTGGCGATGACGAGACCGTCAGGCATAAGGCCGATCAGGAACAGGATGGGCCGAGAGCGGAAACACGGAGCTGAGTGGACGCATAGGTGGAATTGGTATGAGGCGTTAGAATGGCGAAATTGCCAAAGACGAGGAGATATCCGAATGATACTGCCAAATCTGGTCAGCGCCGACAACCTGATCTGGATCGACCTTGAGATGACGGGGTTGGACCCCGACAATGATCGCATTATTGAGATCGCGACCATCGTGACCGATGCAAACCTCAGTGTGCTGGCCGAAGGCCCCATCATGGCTGTTCACCAGGATGATGCCGCCCTCGCCGCCATGGATGAGTGGAACACGCGGCAGCACGGTCACTCCGGGCTTACCAAGCGAGTTGCAGAGAGTCACTTTTCGGAGTCCGATGCCGAAGAGGCCACGCTTGAGTTTCTGGAGCGTTATGTTGAGCAGGGTAAGTCACCCATGTGTGGTAACAGTATTTGTCAGGATCGCCGATTTCTTTATCGATATATGCCGCGGCTTGAGGCCTTCTTCCACTATCGGAACCTCGATGTCAGCACGCTCAAGGAGCTGGCCCGACGCTGGGCGCCGCAGGTCGAGCATGGCGTCGTCAAGCAATCCAGCCATCTGGCCATGGATGACATCCGCGATTCCATTGATGAACTCAGGCATTATCGTCAGCATTTTCTCCGGCTCTGATCTGCCAGGATCGCCCTCCTCGGAGAAGCTCCGGCTACCACCACTTGGTCCACCACTGTGGCCCGGAGCCCTCATGCAGGACGTTGTGGCAGCGTTCGCAGGTATATAGCGAGAACGCCACCTTGTCGTGGCAAACGCCGCAGTAACGACCGTTTAGGACGCGGGTCATCGTGATCGCATTGGCATCCTTTTGAGGGATAAAAATGGCCGGATGGCAGTTGCTGCAGGCCAGCCATTGGGTGTGCGCAAGGTGTGGGAAACGGACGTAGGGCATATTGGCGGTGCGTTTCATGATGATGTCCATGTCCATCTCGATGAGCCACTCTCCCTCCCATGGCTTACCGGAACGGCTGACACGGGGATTGATAAATCCTTTCCTTAGCGCTTGAACCCAGTTGACCTCGCCGCGCCGATCTTTTGGGAAGTCCTTCATCGATTCCTTAGGGTCCTGGAGGATGTTGATCGCGGCGCCATTCGGGTCGTGAATGCCATCATCGGCTTGCCGGGTCAGTGGCGGCGGGTTGATATCGCGCACGGCGGCCGTAGATCCAAAGGCGAGACCGATAAGGACGATCCCGATCAGGAGCCCGAATAAACCCCACCCGGGTCGTTTAGGACGGGTCTTCGAAACCATTTCCGGCCGAGCCGGTCGTTTGATCATCATGGATGACCTCCCCCTCTATTCGCTTTGATTCGGCCGTGGTGACCACAGGTCTCCGGGCCCGATTGTTATTTTCCTTATCCCCGATCCGGATGGATTGGGGACCGTCTTCTTCTTGAGACA
>CAZASZ010000092.1:0-3868 GCA_964487925.1 uncultured Gammaproteobacteria bacterium | reverse complement strand
TTTGGGGCGTACGATATAAACGCCGGAGTCTGCTTGAAGCCCCTAGCGGATTGAAATTTAAAGGACAGGCCGTTGTGTGCAGTCCCACAGTCGGCGTTATCGAAACTTGCTGTAGGAGTGCTACAGCGGCCTTTCGATGCCTTGCTGCAGGAGTGCACACAATGGCTGAAGGCGATGTACATGGTTGCCGGGTTAAAAATTAAGAGAGAAAAAAGAAGAATCGACTGCCGTTGCCCGGCGTACTTTCGACTTCGAGCCGACTGCCATGCAGAGCGATGATGCGGTGACAGATGGCAAGCCCCAGTCCTCCGAGGGCCCCGTGTCCGTGACTGCCGCGATAGAAGCGTTCGAATATATGCGGCAATTCGGTGTCAGGGATGCCCGCCCCGGTGTCGCTGACGCTGAGCAAGATGCCGTCAGACTGTTTGTTGATGCAGACCGTGATGCCGCCGGATTCCGTAGCGGTTATGGCATTGGCGAGCAGGTTTTCGAAGACGCGGGAGATCTGTCCTATATCCGCCGTTACGAAGCAGGCCCGGTCTTCGGCCTCGAGCGACAAATCGAGTCCCCGGTCACGCGCTTGGAGTGAGAATTTCTGGATGACGTCCTGTGCCAGTTCGGTAATGTTGAAGGGTTCGGGTGCGGGTGCCTCGGACAAGGCCTCAAGTCGGGCCAGCTCGAAAAGGTCGTCGATCAGGTGCGTTAGGCGTGCGCTGCTCGTCAGCGCCGCGCGAAGACACTCGGCTAGCTCCTGATCATTCATCTGAGGGCCTTTGATCCCAAGTGTCTCGATATAGCCGTTTAGGATGGCCATCGGCGTGCGCAGGTCGTGCGAGACATTGGCGACAAGGTCGCGGCGCAAACGGTCCTGGCGTTTGAGCTCCTCGAGCTGAGTGACGATGCGCCGCGCCATGTCGTCGAAGGCGACAGTCAGATGGTCAATCTCGTCGCCGCGCCCTTGAGGCAACGTTAGGGGCGTGTAGTTCTCGAAATTATTGTCACGTAATGTGTCCATGGCGGAACTCAGGCGGTTGAGACGCCTGGTCAGCAAATAGAACAAGCCCAACCCCGCGAGCAGACCAAGCGAGAGACTGCCAACCAGGGCCCAGACGCTCTGTCGCCAGACCAGGCTCTCGTACAGGTACTGAGCGATGTCATCGTAACGTTCACCGCGCAGCACGACGTAGAGATAGCCCTTGAGGTGTTGCGCATCCGGCACCGGGGTCACCGAGAAGACCTTGCGCTGTTCGAAGCTGCGTGGGTCGTCGCCGAGCACGGGTAGCCGCTTGCCTGCCAGGAAGGCTTGGATCGGTTCTATCGAGACCCGTTTGCGTTTGACCTTTCCGGGGTCGGCTGAATAGGACAGAATCGTCCCGGAATCGTCTAGCAGATAGATCTCTATACTTGGATTGATGGTCATATAGGCCGCGAATGTGGCCTTGAGCGCAGCCTGATCGATTTGGCCCGCGGCAACGAGTCCGCGCTCTTCGACAAGCTTGGCGGCGAGGTCGAGATTCAGACGTTGATCTACCTGCTGCTGGTAGATGCGTGCCGACGAGAACACGAGCAGTGTGTAAAGCACGCCGACGATTAGCAGCGATACGGCCAGCGTCAGAGCAAGGCGGCCATAGAGCGTACGCAGCATCACGTCATCTCTGATGTGCCGACGTTCAGGCGGTCATTGAAACGGTAGCCTACGCCCCAGACGGTCAGGATATAGAGCGGATTGGCCGGATCGGCTTCGATCTTGTTGCGTAAGCGGTTGATGTGCGAGTTGACGGTATGCTCGTAGCCCTCGTAATGATAGTTCCAGACTTGTTCGAGGAGTTGCATGCGACTGAATACGCGCCCAGGATTGCGGGCGAAGTGCAGCAGTAGCGCGAACTCCTTGGCTGTCAGCTCGACGGGTTTTCCGTCCAGGGTCACGCGGTGTTGCTGGACGTCGATGATAAGCCCGACGAAAGTGAGTTGTTCCGTCGGCGCCGGTTCGGTCGTCTGCCGCATGGCCCCCAGGCGGCGGAACTGAGCCTTGACGCGCGCGACCAGCTCGGGGAGGCTGAATGGCTTGGTGATGTAGTCATCTGCGCCGACTTCGAGGCCGATGACGCGGTCGAGTTCGGATGACTTCGACGTCAGCATGATAATCGGCAGATAGTCCGGGCGGCGGCGCAACTGTTTGCAGACCTCCAGGCCGTCAATCACGGGTAGCATGAGGTCGAGGATGACGAGGTCATATTGGCCCTGGCTGGCGTGCTCCAGCCCTTTGGCGCCGTCTCCGGCGATGTCGGCCTCGCAATGGATATCCTGGAGATGCAGGCGGATCAGTGCCGCGATCTCGGGATTGTCCTCGATGATCAAGACCTTGTGGTTCACGTCATGCGACTCCTCGGATTGGTCCACACTTATAGTGTGCGAGCTTATCCCACTCCGGTAGGTTCTGGAATCATAATCGGCCGTCGCGGCTACGGCCAGTCTCGTCGGTCGTCTGATCATTCGTAGCCCCGGGTTGGGTTGATGCTGTCTATTTTCAGGATTTCGCGTCACGTGATCGTCGCGAAAACTTCACATTTTTATCACATCGCCTGCCGCTCTAAACGAAAGAGGGGCGAACCGCAGTTCGCCCCTCAAATGGGTCTCAGACTAATCGATGAACTAGAATGCGGGTTGAGGCCCCATGCTCGGCGCCCACGTGAACGGATCGATGATGTCCCCGTTTGCGCCTGCCGGGTCAAGAAGGACCTGGTTGTCCGAGGTCCCGTTCAGCGTAAAGTTCTGATAGTCGAACCCGTCGATCAGGTTGGAGGCGACCCAGGTGCTCTTGATGGTGTTGGCAACGCCCGAGCCGCCCCCCCAGCCGCCCCAGCCGCCGCCACCGCTGCTGCTGGAATTCCAACTGAAGACCGTCGGTGCGCCCGTAGTAACCCCGTTGATCGTGCGGCCGCCCAAGGTGACGCTCTCGTTCAAGCCATTGGTATCGACGACCGGGGTACTCTGGAACCAGCCGCCGGATTGACGGCCAGCCCAGCCATCAGCCTCGATCTGGCGAAACTCCTGTTTCTTCGTGCCGTCGAGCGGATCGAGGAAGATTGTGGAACTCAGGTCCATGCGCTTGCCGATCTGGAGCGTGTTGTTACATGTGCCCGCTATCGTGCATTCCCAATAGGAGTATTCGGTGTAGTCAAAGCCGGTTTGGAAGGCCAGTCCGGTTGTTGCGTCGATGGTGTCGATAGACTGGTTTAGTTTGATGTTGAATTTATCGGCCAGGTTGGGTTCGTTGCTCTTCGCGAAGTTACGTTGAATCTCCGCGGTGCTGTCGAAACCGCTGGCTAATTCGCGTACGTCTTGCTTGATGGCGACGCCCTGGCAGTCCTGAAAGGTATTCGGGAGTGAGCCTGCGACAGCATTACACTCTGTGTTAGTCAGGAAGGTCGTAAAGCCTTCTGAGGCGAACTCGAGATTGGCGGCGGCACCCGACAGTGAGGGATCTCCGGTTACACCCGATTCGGTCATAATAAGGCGGATGTATTTTTGGCCGTTATCGAGACGCACCTCTTCCTGCAGGAAACCGTTATCGGTAGCCAGGGCCTTACAGGAGGTGACACCAGCAGCGGAACAGGATGCGGTGGTCTCGATGACGCCATTGTTGACGGTCCAGCCGCCGTAGTGGTAATTGGCACCCATCTGAGGTGGTGCGGAAAGAGCCGGTGCGGTGATCGATGCCAGGGAAAGGCCGATCAGCGACTTTAGGGTAGCGGGATTCTTCATTAGAATCTACCTCGTAACGCTTAACTATTTGTCAGCCGTTCATCATCCCCCGGACTCGTTCGGCTTCACATATATACCATATGGGATTTTACCCTTATAGTTA
>CAZASZ010000091.1:0-3881 GCA_964487925.1 uncultured Gammaproteobacteria bacterium | reverse complement strand
TGGCGGGTGGATCCGGCGACTGCCGCGTAACAGGCCCGCTCTTGAGATATCGACCAATAGTCAGAGTTGCGGCACCTCGAATCGCGTCGAAATCTCACGCTGCGTGCGTCAGGCCGCTGTCGAGATCACACGTGGGTGTGGGTCTTGCCGGGGTCGAAGAAAGGGATCGCTTCGACGTGGGCGCTGTACTCGATGCCGTCACCGACGACCGTCAGCGCCGTCCCAGGGGTCGCCGCGGCGAGCGCCAGGTGGACCAGGGCCAAGCTCTTGCCGAGCCGGTGGGAGAAGGCTGGGCTGTTGACCGTGCCCACATCGGCGCCGTCGAGTTGCAGGGTCTCGCCACCGGCGATCATGTCGTCGTGGTCGACAGAGATCCCGGCGACCGTGAACCGCTCAGCACCCAACGCTGCGAGAGCTCCGGACTTCCCGCGGTAGTCAGCACCGTTGCGTGACAATGCCCACCCGAGGCCGACTTCGCTCGGGTAGTGCTCGTCTGTCATGTCGTAGCCGTAGAACAGCAAGGCGGCTTCGACTCTCACCTTGTCGAGTGCGGCGAACGAGCAGGGCATGACGCCAGCGTCGGACCCGGCGTCGAGGATGGCGTCCCAGAGGAATCCGACGTCGTCGGCCTTGGCGAAGACCTCGTAGCCGCGCTCGCCGGAGTAGCCGGTGCGGCTGATCATGACCGGCCGCCCGAACAACGACGTGTGAATGTGATGGAAGTACGGGGCCGGCGAGATGTCGGCGTCGGCGGCGTTGTTGAGTAGGTCAAGTGATGCAGGGCCCTGCAGGGAGACGATGTGGAGATCGTCGTCGAGTTCGATCGACGCGTCCTTGCCTTCGGCCGAGCGGTGAAGCAGTTCCATCGAGGCTCCGGAGCCGTGGACGAACAGCCAGTCCTCTGTGCCGTTGTTGAAGGCGATGGCATCGTCGGCAACGGTTCCGCGCTCGGTGAGCACGGCGCCGTAGGCGGATTGTCCGACGTCGAGCCGGGTGAGGTCGCGGCTGTGGGCATGATCGACCACGGCGGCGGCATCAGGACCGGTGACTCGAACCTTCTTGAGCGGCGACATGTCGAACATGCCGGCGGCCTCTCGTATGGCATCGTGTTCCGCGTTGGCATCGGTTGCGTACTCCCACGCCGTGCCCATGCCATTCCAGTCCTCGAGGCCGGAGCCGAGGGCGCGATGACGATCGGCGAGTGCGGACGTGCGGGAGAGTTCCTCGGTCATTGGTTCGTTCCTTGGTCGGTGATGGGTTGTTCAATACCAGGCGTCTGGCGTGGCGTTCTTGCGGTCATCGATGAAGGAGCGCAGCTCTCGGTCGATGGCGTCATCGATGACGGGTGGTTCGTAGCCATCGAGCATCTGGTGCCATTGGCGGTTGGCTCGCTGCTGGGTGTCGAGCGCGCCTTCGTCGGTCCATTGTTCGAAGCTGTTGGTGTCGGCGAGAATCGATTCGTGGTTGGCCGTGGCGAAGTTCCGCATGGTGTGGTCGCAGCCCAGGTAGTTCCCGCCGGGACCGGCTTCCAGGTAGGCGTCCATGGCGAGCTGCTCGTCGTCGACGGTGAGGCCACCGAGTTGCTTGTGGAGCATGGCGCAGCGGTCGACGTCCATTGCGAACTTCTCGTATCCGAACGTCAGGCCTCCTTCGAGCCAGCCTGCGGCATGGATCACGTAGTTCGTGCCGGCAAGGATTCCGGCTGACATCGCGTCGGCGGACTCTTGCATGGCTTGGGCGTCGCCGGTCTTCGATGCTGTGTAGTGGCCGCCGCACCGCAACGGCAGGCCCAATCGGCGGGCGAGCTGCCCAACCGCGTAGGTGGCCAGCGTCGACTCGGCAGTCCCGAAAGTTGGCGCGCCGGAGCGCAAATTCATGGTGGTGAGGAAGTTTCCGTACACCATCGGCGAGCCGGGCCGGACGAGCTGGGCAAGCGCGATCCCCGTCATCGCCTCCGCATGAGCCTGGGCTACCAGGGCCGCAATGGTGAGGGGCCCCATGGCGCCGCCGATGATGAACGGCGAGATCACACAGCCTTGGTTCGCTTTTGCGTAAGCCTTCAACGAGCCGCTCATCACGTTGTCCCACACCAGCGGGCTGTTGACGTTGATGTTGCCCTGGATGACGCAGTTGGACTCCAGGCACTCAGCCCCGAACACGATCCGCGCCATCTCGATCGAGTCCTCCGCTCGCTCCGGCGCGGTCACCGCGCCCATGAACGGTTTGGTGGACCACCGCAGATGGGCGTATGTCATGTCGAGGTGTCGCTTGTTCACTGGGAGATCGACCGGCTCGCACACTGTGCCACCCGAGTGATGGAGCCACGGCGTCGTGTAGGTGAGCTTGACGATGTTCTCGAAATCCTCCGCTGTGGCATAGCGACGCCCCCGGTCTAGGTCGGTGACGAACGGCGACCCATAGGCAGGCAGGAATACTGTCGCGTTGCCGCCGATCGGCACCCGACGACCGTCACGCCCTAGCAGGTCGAACGTGGCCGGAGCCGTTGAGCACAGCTGCGCGGCCAATCCCGGATCGAAGCGCACCCGCTCGCCGTCCACCCGAGCACCGGCTCCGCGGAACAGCTCGAGGGCCTCCTCATCACCGCGGAACTCGACCCCGACCTGATCGAGAATCCGATCAGCATGTCTCTCGATCGCGCTGATCTGGTCATCACCGAATGGTTCGTATGGGGGCAGCGCGTTCCGAAGCACCACCGGCTCATGACCGGCCGAAGCTTCGCCCGCGTCGCGAACTCGCCGTTCACGACCTCGTCGGTGAGATCTACCAGAGCGCACTGAGCCAGACACTCACGTCATTGTCACTCCATGATTTGGCGTTGAACAGACATCGATCTGTTGTACTGAGCATGTGTTCATGTCATGCTCCGTTCATGCATCCGCTCGTTCGTAGAGTTCAGCGTCTCCAGCCGATCGCCGTGTTCGAGTGTGCGGCCCGGCACGGGTCATTCACCGCCGCAGCGCACGAGTTGGGCATGAACCAGAGCGCTGTATCACGCCACATCGGCACACTCGAGCAGCTGATCGGCCAGCAGCTGTTCACCCGCTCCCCCAACCGGGTTGCGCTCAACACAAACGGCGAGCTGCTTCTCGCCGCTACACAGAGCGGTTTCGACAGGATCGAGCAGGCGATCGGCGCCATCACCGGCACCAGCCCGACCTTTCTGCTTGCCGCCAACCCGGGGTTCGCGCAGCATTGGCTCGTCCCCTACCTCGACCAGCTACAGGCCCTCTTCGGCGAGGTCGACCTCCACTTGCGACTCTTCGACCGAGACGGCGACCTCGCAGGCGACGACTTCGATGCAGCTGTACATCTCGCCCCCATCTCATCCGCACCACTCGGATCCCGAGTCCTGTTCGACGAACGGGTCCTGCCCATTGCCTCACCCGACTTCGCCGACTCCGCCGGGCTCAACGAGCAGACTCCGCCAATGAGATTGCTCGACGTTGACAAGCTCCATCTCGACACTCGTGATCGTCGATGGATGGATTGGACCGCGTGGTTCGCGACCACTGGATTGACTTGGTCCCCATCGCACGCCCGCCTGTCGTACAACAATTATGCACTCGTGATGGACGATGCCGTGGCCGGTCGCGGTGTCGCCCTTGCCTGGCGCGGTCTCGTCGACCGCCAACTCGAAACAGGCACCCTGGTACCAGTCGGGCCAGAAGCTCACCGACCCGAGACCGCCTACCAGGTCATCCCCAGCCCCACCTCACCACCACACGCCGTCGATCGGATTGCCGACTGGCTCGTACAACTGATCGACTGATTCGAGCAGCGCTCCGGAGCCCGCGCACTGGGACCGGCCGGACTGTCGCGCTCGACCCAGACGCGCTCGCAGTCGGGGTAGACATCGCTCG
>CAZASZ010000090.1:0-4130 GCA_964487925.1 uncultured Gammaproteobacteria bacterium | reverse complement strand
TAGGGTTACAACAGGAGGACTATATGTCTTTAGAAGCAAAAAGATCAATAAAAACAGCACAGTTAAAAATGAGAGAATTAAATTTCTCTATCAATGGCACAGGGGCTACTCCTGCAGCTTCAGATTTTGACAGATTCCAAATTAATTCTGTCTTAGATCTAGGTGTAGGAAATTACACAATTATATTCAAACGACCTTTTAATAGAGCTTGTATGTTAGGTGGCCATGCTATGAAAACAGCTGATGCTGCTCTACAAGTTACAGCACTAGCAAAAGATAGGATTACAGTTCAATGTACTGTAGCTGGCGTTGCTGCTGATTGTGATTTTTCATTATGTATTAAAGGTTCTGATGCAAGATATGACATCTAAGGGGGTGTTATGTCTGATTTTAAACTTGATTATATAATAGAAAAAATCGATAAGATAGACGAAAGAGTAAGAAAATTGGAGATTAAAAATGCTAGTATAGCTACAATAGTAAGTGGTTTTGTCACTGTTATTGTACTCGCTATCGGATCCTACTTTAAGAGGTAGAGATGGCATATAATTATCCTATTCCTGCTGAAGGGGCTGTAAAGTTAGAATTATCTTTAATAGCTACTTCTTCAATATCTAAATTAGATTTGGTAAAATTAGACTCTAATACTCATTGTTCTAGAGCTAATTTTACCTCTTCTCAAAATGCTTCAGTTATCGGAGTGGCTCTAAATTCTGCTATTGGTGGCAATACTGTTAAAGTATTGCTATTTGGGATTTTAGAAGATTCTAGCCTTTTATTTGCATTAAATGATTTGCTATTCCTAAAATCTGATTCTACAATTACAGATATTGGGACTTCTACTACTGGAGATTTTCTCGTAGTAGTCGGAAAGTCTTTAGGTACAGGTGCTATATTTGTAAATGTAAGCACTCCTGAGGAAATAATATAATGGTAACTTTAGTTAGGGTCATAACAGATGGTAAACCTCAGATGGTTAGCATTGATGCCCTAGCTCCAGCTAATGTAATATTGAAAGATGTACCTTGCGAGCTGTCTGTATATGTTAAATCAGCAGTTAAAATGAATTCTAGCGGTGTAGCAAGTAATGCTTTAGCAGATATCTTATCAAATTCAAATGTTATAGGGATTGTAGAGTCTAAACCAACTACAACGACCTGTAATATTAGGGTATTAGGTACTACAGAAGCTATATTTTCTGGACTAGATGTAACTAAAGAGTATTATTTAAGTGATTCTGTAGCAGGAGAATTGACTTTGACACCACCAATAAATAGTGGTTCAGTAAGGTTAAAAGTTGGGCAACCCTTTAGCTCAACTGAATTTTTAGTAATTAAAGGGACAAGGACAGTAAGGGCATGAGTAAAGTAAAAAAATTAAAAAGTGTAGAATTGATTGAACTAGAAAGAAAAGCTTTTGAGGTGAGAGAAGTTGAACATGAGCTTAAAAATAGAAAATTAGAAGTAAGAGTACTAGAGCTATCTTCTGAAATTGTAAAATTACAAAGCTTGATTAAGCTGTCACAGGCTCAACAAGACTTGAAAGAAATGGATAATAGGTTTAGAATAAAGAAAGAAAGAAACAAAGAATTCACAGGCGAGCTAAGAGATAAATATAAATTGGGCGAAAATTGGGGTTATGACTATTTAACAGGCGAAATAAAGGAGTAACCAATGTCAAAAAAGTTTTTGTATGTAGACGTAGATGGTCTAGACACAGAGGCACTGTCTTATGAGTCAACCGACTTTATAAGTACATCCGCTGGAGCTGGAGATGCTGCTAAACCAATTTTAACTGATGCTGGAGGAAAGATAGATGCTACATTTATTGATTCTGCAGACGTAGCTCACGATAGTACTACTGGAGCAGCAGCTTCAACAGTGCATACTTCGTTTCCATTATTAGATGGAACTAGAGCATATACGGGTATTCAGAGTTACAATTCACACCCTGCTTTTAGCAGCGACTTCCAAATGGTCGATAAAAAATATGTAGATGACCAAAACCTTAATGATGCTTGGCACCCTTTCCCAGCTATTAGTTATGTTGTAGATAATACTTTACTTCCTGCTACTGAAGTTAGTGGAGATGTATATGTTTTATCTCATAATGGGGGCGTACCTCATGTTAATTATGATGGAGCAGCAGCAGGAGATATTGTTCAATTTAATGGTACTTTATGGGTAGCTACTACTCCTATTCCAGGTACTAAAATAAGTGTAAATAATGAAACTACAAGTGTTAGATTCTGGAATGGTACACTATGGCAACAACAATTTTATGAATCATCTACTGCTTCATTAGGGGCACAAAAAGTAGGTGTAGATATTAGAGCAGACATTCAAGCTACTTCTGGTATTAAACTTGTAGGAAATTCAATGGCTATCGAGCCTAATGACTTTGCTGGAGCAGGTTTAGTTGACGATGGAGCAGATAATTTAGCTATTGACTGGTCTACAGTTTTTAATGATGCAAAAGCTATTAAAGCCAGTGACTTAAGTTCTAATGCTACTGGGCTTGGTGCTTCAATTATTGGTTTAGAGGACGCTTCGTCTTTCTTTACTTCAACTAATGTAGAAGGAGCTCTTTCTGAGTTATTTGGTTTAATAGGCCAGTCTGGAGTGGATTATACAGTAGGTACTGGTGGAGTAACCATAGGAGACTTATGTTATATTTCTGCTACTAATACTGTTTTACCTTATAGTACATTATCTCAATCTCATAGAGGTATCGGTATAGCCTTAGCTACTTCAGTAGCTACAAGTACTGTAAAAGTACTAGCTAATGATACTAGAATTAGTGGTTTAACTATAGCAGGTACTCCAATAGCAGGAGATCCTATTTACTGGGATGGTACACAGCTTACAGCAATTATGCCATCTGGAGCTGGTTCTCATGTTTGGCAAGCTGGAGTATTGGCTGCTGCAGGTGATATGCACGTAGAAGTCAGACACGTTAAAAAGAACGCATAATAATTATTAGGGAGAGTTTAATGCTCTCCCTATTTTTGAGGTTTTATGAGTAATATAAAAGTAGCTATACTAGAAAAAGATGGGATAGAATATGATATTCCTGTAGAATATATACTCAAAGCCGAAGACATTCCAGAATATGAAGATGAAGTAATTAGTAGTGAAATTAGGACTATTAAGAATAAAATACATCACGTGTATATGAATAATTTTACCATACATGGATCTGGAGATTTAATTATAGATGGTGAATTGGGGGTAATATAATGGGTACAATAACACAAAAAGAAGAAGCTAGCAAGCCTAGCACACCTAGTTCTGGGTATTGGAGACTTTATGCTAAGTCTGATGGCTACTATATGCAGGATGGGCTTGGAGTCGAGACAAAGATAGGTTCCTCTCAACCACCAAATATGCATGGTACAGAATATTATGATACAGAAGATTATACTCCTTTAAGTATATCGTCTACTGCACCGACAACATACTTATCATTAAGTACTGGTAATTTACCACTAGGTGACTATAAGGTAAGTTTTAACTTTAACTGGTCATACGATGATGTTACAGGAAATAGGGCAAACATAAATGTGTACGAAAATGGTGTAGCACACTTGCCTAATGATATAAAAATGGAAACAAAAAACCCAACAGATATAGCACATATTGGATCTTTTTTTGTAATGCATCAAAGGTCGGGGGTTTATACATTGGAAATAAAGGGACATTGTGACAGTACAAATGACACGTTAACTTTTTTGGGAGCATATCTTGAAGTACAGAGGGTAAGGTAATGAGCAAGCATAATTTCATATCAGCAGTACACCACAAAACAATAAATAAGGCTATTAAAGCAGACACTATATTTAGTAAGGATCTTAAAAGCATCATCACTAAAGAATATCTGGATGGACGCCCTAACGAGATAGGGATAGAATTTAACAGCAATATAACCAATAGTGAAGCATTGCGCCTAGATACTCTCATATCTAGCCTACCTACTGCAGATATAGACATTTTATTAGATAAAAATATGGAGAAGATTAGCAAATTCTCTGAAAAACTAATACGAGAATATGGTAAAAAGAATATAAAAAGAGGATATACTTCTGCCCAAGTTAAACAGCTTGTTGTAGATTTAAAGCCTATATCAGACCT
>CAZASZ010000089.1:0-4209 GCA_964487925.1 uncultured Gammaproteobacteria bacterium | reverse complement strand
GGTGACCTCGAGCTCTCGCGGGACTTTGCCTTCAACGGCGTATTGTTCGTGACAGGGTCGGTAGTCATCGATCACGCGCAGGCCTCGATTAATGGCGCCCTGATAGCGGGCGGTGAAGTGGCATTGCGCGCGGGCCGAGTGAGCTATGCGCCGAATTTGATCAGGACGTTGCAGTGGACCGGACACTTCGCACCCATGCCCGGCAGCCGCCATGAACGCTTTGATCAAGGTTGACCGCAGCAGGTTCAGTTATCCGCGTGCGTCTGTCATAATGCCCGATTAAACGGTCGGTCATATCGCAATTTTCGCTTAGTTTTCGCGGGGATATTCGGGATGAAGGCCATGTCGAACAAGTATAGAGGAACGACCCATGAACGCGATTCCCGAGGATCTTCTCCGCACCACCGCACAGCTTGATGGCGAGCTGCGTCGCCCGTTCGCCGGTTCTCGCAAGATCTATGTCGAGGGCGCGCTTGATGGTGTACGTGTGCCGATGCGAGAGATCTCCCTGTCGGCGACTCAGAGCAAATCCGGTGAGATTGAGAACCCGGCCGTGACGGTCTACGATACCTCGGGGCCGTATACCGACCCTGATGCTACGATCGATTTGCGTCTCGGACTATCTGCCCTGCGTCAGCAGTGGATCGATGCTCGTGGTGACAGCGAGGTGTTATCCGGTCAAAGTTCGGAATACGGCCGTCGGCGCGCCACTGATCCAGAGTTGACCGGCTTACGTTTCGAACACATCCGCGCCCCTCAAAGGGCTCGTGGCGGCGTCAATGTCAGCCAGATGCACTATGCCCGCCAGGGCATTATCACGGCTGAGATGGAATACATCGCGATCCGCGAGAACATGAAGCGCGCCGGTTTGCAGGAGGCCGGCTTGCTCGAACAGCATCCCGGTGAATCCTTCGGGGCCGCGATCCCAGCCGAGATCACGCCGGAGTTCGTGCGTGACGAAGTCGCCCGCGGCCGCGCCGTCATCCCGGCCAACATCAACCATCCCGAAGTCGAGCCGATGATCATCGGCCGTAACTTTCTGGTCAAGATCAACGCCAATATCGGCAATTCTGCTGTGACCTCATCGATCGCCGAGGAGGTCGAGAAAATGGTCTGGGGCATTCGTTGGGGCGCCGATACGGTCATGGATCTCTCGACCGGCAAGCACATTCACGAGACACGCGAGTGGATCATCCGTAATTCGCCGGTCCCGATCGGTACCGTGCCTATCTATCAGGCCTTAGAGAAGGTCGACGGCCGCGCCGAGGACCTGACCTGGGAGATCTTCCGTGACACCCTGATCGAACAAGCCGAGCAGGGCGTTGACTATTTCACTATCCATGCGGGCGTCCGCCTGGCGCATATTCCCCTAACGGCCAAGCGCGTCACTGGCATCGTCTCACGCGGTGGCTCCATCCTCGCCAAGTGGTGTCTGTCCCATCATGAGGAGAACTTCCTCTACACCCATTTCGAAGACATCTGCGAGATCATGAAGGCCTATGACGTCAGCTTCTCGCTGGGTGACGGTCTGCGGCCGGGATCCGTCGCCGACGCCAATGACGCGGCCCAGTTCGCCGAGCTCGACACCTTGGGCGAGCTGACTCAGATTGCCTGGAAGCATGACGTGCAGACTATGATCGAGGGGCCGGGGCACGTCCCGATGCACATGATCAAGGAGAACATGGACCGCCAGCTGGCCTGTTGCGGCGAGGCCCCGTTCTATACCCTCGGCCCGCTGACGACCGATATCGCGCCCGGCTACGATCACATCACGTCCGGTATCGGCGCCGCGATGATCGGCTGGTACGGGACGGCCATGCTCTGCTATGTCACGCCCAAGGAGCACCTCGGTTTGCCCGAGCGTGCCGATGTCCGCGAGGGCATCATCACCTATAAGATCGCGGCCCATGCCGCTGACCTAGCCAAGGGGCATCCCGGCGCCCAGATTCGCGATAACGCGGTATCCAAGGCGCGTTTCGAGTTCCGCTGGGAGGACCAGTTCCGGCTTGGTCTCGATCCGGATCGCGCCCGAGACTATCACGACGCCACGCTTCCCAAGGAGGGTCACAAGGTCGCCCATTTCTGTTCGATGTGCGGTCCCCATTTCTGTTCAATGAAGATTACTCAGGATGTCCGCGACTATGCCGAGAGCAAGGGCATTGGCGACATCGGTGTGGCTGTCGAAACGGGCATGACGGAAAAAGCCGCCGAGTTCGCAGCCAGTGGCGCCGAGGTCTACGGCGACGCATAAGTAACCTCCGATCCGCGCCTTGTTCCTGTCGCATGGCGGGCCAGCAGCATGGCTTATTCGCTCCAGATTCCGAATAGGCGGGCGAGCGTCTATCTTTGGTGATCCAGGCACTATCCGGTCATTGCGCTTGGGTCTGAAGCAGGCGCATAGGCGGTACGAGCACGACGCGGCGGCAGCTCAGATAACCGGTGACGCCGACCAGTGTTGCCCCGAGGAGTGGTCCCAGCAACCAGGTCCAGGGATGTGGCGTGTAGCTCATGTCCATGACCCGCTGTTGGAAATACCAGACCGCAATCTCGGCTGCGATCGTAGCGATCCCGCCTGCGAGCAGTCCGAGGGTCGCGAACTCCAGCCACAGGCTGCCGATGATCAGGCCGCGTCTGGCGCCCAGGGCCCGGAGCAGGGCGTTTTCCCCGATGCGCAGGTCGATGGTCGCCTGGACACCGGCAAGCAAGACTAGCAGCGCGCAGCCGACGATGAGCCAGAGCACCAGTTCAATGGCCTGAGTAACCTGAGTGATAACGCCGCGTACCTGGGCAATGATGGCATCCATCTCGACGACAGTGATTGTCGGAAAGCGTAGGACAAAGGCATTCAGCAAACCCTTGTCTCCCTTGGGCAGATAAAGGCTCGTGATATAGGTGTGTGCAAAATCATCGAGCACAGTCGGCGGAAAGATCATATAAAAGTTAGGGCGCATATTGTCCCATTCGACCTTGCGCAGGCTGCTGACTCTGGCGTCAAGGGCCTCGGGGCCGATCTGGAAGCTGAGTTTGCTGCCGGGCTGGATATCGAGTTCGCTGGCCAGCCGGGCCTCCACGGAGACTTCGATTTCTGATGGTGCTCCGTTGGGCACCCACCAGGCGCCTCTTTGAACGACATTGTCAGCGGGCAGATCACTGCTCCAGGTTAGGTTGAGATCCCGGTCCTGGACCTCATTGCGGCGGTTTTCACGGGCCTGCCGCTCATCGAGTGGGATGCCGTTGACCTGGGTCAGCCGACCGCGAACGATGGGGTAGAAGGTGGTTGCCGCGAGTCCTTGTTCATCGAGCCAGCCGCGAACGTCGGCAACCTGGTCGGGCAGGATGTTGATCAGGAAGTGGTTTGGCGTCCCGCCCGGCAACTGGCGTTGCCAGTCGTTCAGTAACGATGTCCGGACGAAAACCAGGATAAGGAGCAGCATAATCGCGAGCGCGAACATGACGACCTGTAGGGCATTGCTTATCGGGTGACGTTGCAACGAGGCCAGCGCGAGGCGCATGACGCCACTGGCGTTGGCGACGCACCGGCGAGCCGCGCGGAGCATCGACCAGACCGCCAGCCCACCGGTGCCGAGGATGATGCCGGCGCCGATAACAATGCTCAGGGTCAGTTGCAGATTGCGACTATGGAACCACATCAGCAGAGTCAGACTGAGTAGCCCAACCATGATGGCGAGCCAGCCACGGCGGCTATCGTTGCCGAGGTCTCTGCGCATTACCCTAAGCGGCGGGATTGTTCGCAGGGACAGCAGTGGAGGCAGGGCGAAGGCCGCCAGGCAGATGGCAGTGGTCAGTCCACCCATGGCCAGTGGACGCAAGCCCGGCAATGGTAGCCGGTCGGTGACGTAGCGTTCGAGCAGAGCGGCCAGGGCGCCCTGGACACCCCAGCCAAGTAATGCGCCTATGGCGAAGCCGAGCAGTCCGATGAACAGCAGTTGCTGCAGGTATAGTCCGAAGAGTCTGCCCTCGCGTCCGCCAAGACATTTCATGACCGCCATGGCGTCATAGTGACGTTCGCTGTAACGTCGCGCCGAGATCGCGATGGCGATGCCGGCGAGGGCTATCCCGAGTGTGCTGGCGAGCAACAGGAATCGATCGGCGCGGTCCAGCGCCATGGCAATGCGCGGCTGGGTCTCGCGGATGTTGATCCAGCGGTAATCCGGTGTCAGCCGCGACTCAAGCCATCCATGATACGCG
>CAZASZ010000088.1:0-4404 GCA_964487925.1 uncultured Gammaproteobacteria bacterium | reverse complement strand
CGGCCCCGCCGTCACCCGCCTTGAC
Organism: uncultured Gammaproteobacteria bacterium; assembly: GCA_964487925.1. GTDB lineage: Bacteria > Pseudomonadota > Gammaproteobacteria > SZUA-140 > SZUA-140 > RI-283. Next base: position 4,379 of record CAZASZ010000088.1, on the reverse strand, counting down.
CTGAATTCGTGCCTCATCGACAAACTTCATTTAGGGCCTGCTAATACTAATTTGATCGCCCCTGTTATGGCTAAAATGCCACCAATCTAGGCGCGAGAAGCGTGGTTTGGTTATTCCAAATGAGCACCGAGCAACGACGAGTGGCGGCATTTTAGCCATAACCCGAAGGGCTGGGGCCATTTTTCCGCCCAGCGGCGTTATCGGTCGTTTATGCAGACACACTACACTGCTCTCCCTCTGCCTTGCTGGACGAAAAAATGGCATCCAGCAGTGGCGATCAAATTAATGTTAACAGGCCCCAACAACTCAAAATCAAAAAAAAGGCCCCGCATGAAAGACGGGGCCTAGACTAATATGCTTGCGCCAAGACCGTCTAGGCGGTGGGCTGGATGCTGACAAACTTACGCTTCTTAGGGCCCTTGGTCTCGAAACACACCGTACCTTCAACCTTAGCGAACAATGTATGGTCATGACCACAGCCAACGTTGGTACCGGGATGGAAATGGGTGCCACGCTGCCGAACCAAAATACTGCCAGCGCTGACTAATTGCCCACCGAAGCGTTTCACGCCGAGTCGTTTCGACTCTGAATCACGACCGTTACGACTACTACCGCCTGCCTTTTTATGTGCCATTATCTCACCTCAAAACAATTCTTTTTCTGACCATGGCGGGACCGTAAAGACCTCTTCGCCAGGTCATGTAATCTCAATCTGCCGCCGGGCTGCCAGGAATCAACCTGCGGTAATGCCCTCGATCTGGACCTCGGTAAAGGACTGCCGATGTCCCTGTTGCTTACGATAGTGCTTACGACGACGGAACTTGATGATCATGACCTTTTTGCCACGGCCCTGCACCCTGACGGTGGCGGAAACCTTACCGCCATCAATATAGGGACGCCCCACTTTGATGTCATCGCCCTCGGCAACCATCAGCACCTTGTCGAAATCAATTACGTCACCTTCGGCAACATCCAGCTTCTCAACGCGAAGAACATCGCCCGCGGTTGCCCGATATTGCTTACCACCAGTCTCGAAAACAGCATACATCGCTCTAAAATCCTTCAAACTTAGGGTTAAGTAGACAGACCAACGGCCGTCGAAAAGCGGGCATTCTATCGCTTCGCGAGGTCCGGGTCAAACTCATTTCCGAGTCCTTGCACCATATAGATAGGCGAGCCTATACTGCTCTGGATAACCATACTAATCCCGCAGTCACTCCGCAACGAGGGCCCACCCGGCCGCTCCGGACCTGCGACCAAGAGACGGGCATGAACCAAAAGCCGCTACGCACGCTGCTCATCTGGACGATCTGGGCATCTATGTCCATCATTACCTACACTATGCTTTATCAGGGTAGCGACGTCTGGAGCTTTGTGATGGCGGACTCTAGCCGCATCACCTGGATCATCCTCGGCCTGTTCGCGCTCGGTGTCATCGGCAGCTTCATCCTGACCATACTGCTCACGCTGGAGACCATGACGGCCTTCACCATTGAGAGCAAGGCCGTCGGCGGCGGCCTCAAAGCTGTCGATCCCCGCCGTTACAAACGACGCGTCGGGCGTTTCTTTGGGAGCCTCAAAACGACCATCGAATGTAACGGCGACCCCCAGGTCGAGTCCATGCTCAACGTAGAGCTGTCGACCTATCAACGCATGAGCCACTCGACTGAAGTCATCGGCAACCTGCTCATCACCCTGGGACTGATCGGAACGGTCATGGGCCTCACCCTAACCCTAACTGGACTGACAGGATCGCTCGAAGCCCTCGGTGAGGACCAGGAGATGCTGCTTTCGGGACTCCGCAAAGCCATGGCAGGCATGGGCACGGCTTTCTACACGACGCTGCTTGGAGCAGTGCTTGGCGGCATACTGCTACGTGTCTTTGCCCAAATCACGGATCACGGCTACGACGTCCTGTTCGACAAGGTCGTCCACACCTGCATCGTCCATTGCTCGGCCGACCTTCACTCCTCCACCGAACGCGATCTCAAGTTCATGAGCGCCGAGATCGAGATGCTGGGCGAACAAATCGCCCACCTTCAGCCGATATTTGAGGCCGCCCAGTCGGCCATGGGTCAGTTTCGCAAAGAGGCTGCAGCCATGCGCGCCGACACCAAGGAAGAGAATCAACTTCTGCTCGAAAACATCCACATGCGACGCATGAATGCTATCAAATTGCGGCAGGAGCTAATATTGTTGCAATCGCTGAACCGCCCTCTGTGGATGCGAATCCTGAACGCACTAGGTTTCCACAAAGTACCCTAACCGGAATTGGGGCAATTAGTTGTGCGACGCAAGAAACCCTACTCCTCGCCGAATATCCATGAGAGTTTCTCGGACGTGGCCCTGCTCATGCTGGCCACCTTCATCTTCCTGCTCGTCACAATCCTGATCACCTCCAAGATGGCAGAGGAGTACCAACTGCCCCGCCTAAAAAAGGAGGTCGCAGAACTCCAAGAAAAACTCCGACAGGCCGGCAAAGACAAAGACCGACTTAGCAAAGAACTCGGTTCCATGGCAGGCATGAGCACTGATGCCCAGGTGAATCAGGTTCTCGAAAGCCTGAGCCTTGCCAAGGGCACCGGCCGACGTGATTTCGACATATTCATCAAGGGGCTCAAGTCGGTCCCGGGACGGGACCTGCATATGGTTATCGACGCTACAGGCTCCATGCACGGCGTCTCGGACTTCATCATTCCGCTGCTTAGAGTCATTGTATTGAGATCCGGGAAACACCTTGACGCCATCACCTGGTTCTCGGACGAGCAGGCCGAGACCTATTCAGGCTCAATGGGCGATATGTTCGACAAACTCATGGCTGGCGCCCCATTCGTTGGCGCCACCGAAACCATCGGGGACGCCTTCATCAAGGCTAAAGAGGCCGCGCGTACTCCCGGCGCCTATATACTGCTCGGCGACGAACCGTCAGACGACGAGATCCACTACAAGGAGATCCCTGCACCGGTCTTCACACTACCCATCGGCCGCGAAAACCAGACCACGCTTTGGGAATACCGTACGCTCGCCGAGAAGACCGGCGGCAAGATGCTGTCACTGAGCCTGCATTAGCGATCTTTCCAAAAATACGTGACCGGTCGGTCAGTTGGACGTACGTACTCACTCAAGAGTGAATTTGGCTGGCCAAACGTGCTCAATCACAGGGCAAGCATGCTCACGATGTCGACACAACGTCGCAGGCGGTCGGCCTTCATCTTATTAACCCGGCGACAATGTACATTGTCGCCGGGTTAATAATACACAATCGCCAGGGTATCCCTACCGAAATCGCCGCCAGATATCGCGCCACTTGACGCATAACGCCCGAAGCCCTTGTGCTACAAATTAATTCTCTGAAACAGAGCGCCCGCTATAGTATTTAGGATTGGTTGATCTGACATCAACCGTTTATGCAATTCCCGGTCACCGAGTGAGAAAAATGGCCGCTGATAGTGCACTAACAAAGAGGGCAAGTAGCTGTTTTACCTTTCGCGAGGAGGGTCGACACATTATTGCCGTCTATACGCCGGACCCGGAGGCGGAGGCGGCCACGACTAAAGACATAAAAAACATGATCTCGAGCAACGGTTTCGGGAGTGCCGTGATCAAGGAGGATGCCATCGAACAACTAGCGCGCATGCACGTCGCCGTCCCCGATCCAATTGAAGTCGTTGTCGCCGAACGCCAAGATGGCGAGGTGAAAATAGATGTATCTCGCAATCGCATGCAGGCCATGATGTCTATTTCACGGCCACTAGGTGGCCGACCGGTCTCGCTGGAAACCGTGAAGGGCGAACTGTCGGCAAACGGAATTGTCTTCGGCATTAAGCAAGATGCGATTGAAAAGGCCGTCGAAGCGGGCTGCGCCGAAGCAGTTCTGATCGCGGAAGGTTCGCTACCGACAAACGGCACGGACTGCAGTTTTGTGCTGCTCTACGACGAGCACAACGAGAACCGCCCCAAGCTCGACGCAATGGGTCGCGCAGACATGCATGAACTAGAACATTTCGTCGTCGTCAAGAAAGGCGACCCGTTGATGCAACATGTCCCGGCAACAAAAGGTGCTGCCGGCGCCAATGTCTTTGCCACCGAGTTGCCCGCCAAGCCCGGCCGCGAGCAATCGTTCGCGCCAAAGCTATCAGGTTCTGAGGTCGCCTCCTATAATCACAATTTAGTAGTTGCGAGCGTTGGCGGCATGCCTCAAAAGATCGAGCGCGGCGTCAATGTCAAACCGATGCTTCAGGTCTCCTCCGTTGATATCACGACTGGCAATCTTCACTTTGAGGGTACGGTCACGGTGAGTGGCGATGTGGTTGCAGGCACCACAGTCTCGGCCACGGAAGACATCTTCGTATCGGGAACGGTTGAAGGGGCCAGCCTGA
>CAZASZ010000087.1:0-4848 GCA_964487925.1 uncultured Gammaproteobacteria bacterium | reverse complement strand
ACCTGGGCGTGACCTGGGCGCCCCCTGCGACTACGGGGTTACCCACCATCTTTCCGTCCTATGGCGCCGTCGGATTTTTCACCGATCGATTCATCGCCGTGGGTAGTTCGTCGGCCATCGTCGAGAGCCTTGACGGCTTGACTTGGACGGAAGCGCTCGACGGCCAGGGTAATCGTATCTATGCTCCGACCACGGGCGCCGATCTCAATGAAGTGACTGTGGGTGCAGGAAATCGCTACGTCGCGGTCGGCGAGCGCGGGGCTGTGCTGACGAGCGATAACGGGAGCACGTGGACCACCAGGGTCGTTATGACCACATCGGATCAGGAGCTGCGGGCCGTGACCTGGGACGGTGGCCAGTTTCTGGCCGTAGGGGCCGGCGGTCGCATGACCACGAGCCCGGATGGGGTCGTTTGGTCCGAACGGACTGCCCTGCTCAATACGAACAGGAACATCGTCGAGGCTCATTGGGATGCATCGCACTCTCGATACCTCGTGGCGGGCTCCACGGCGGCGAGCAACAGCTTCACCGGGGGCTTCATTAAATATAGTGCTTTAAACTCACTGGCGTCGTGGACGGATGTGAGCTCGGGTACGGCCACAGCCATTATTAATGGCGTTACGGCGCTTGATGCCAGCCAGGGCAATGCCTTTGTCGCGGTGGGCTCGAGCGGCCTGGTCCTGCGCAGTAGCGACGGCAACGCATGGAGTCTGCCCACAACCTCGCCGGTCACGGCCACAGGTCTGACGGCAGCCACTAGCGCAGGCGCCAATGTCATAGCGGTCAGTGATTCGGGGCAGGCTTACGCCAGCGCCGATGGCGGCCTGGTCTGGACAGGGCCGATTGCAACGACGACTACCAATTCGCTCAATGCCATCGCGACTGACGGGGCCGGGACCTTTGTCGCCGTCGGCAACACGGGCACAGTCGTGATCAGCGCGGACAGCGGCGCGACCTGGAGCGCGGCAGCGTCGGTACCGTCGACGGGTATAAATCTGACCGGTGTCGCTTGGTCGCCAACCTTGGCGCTGTATGTGGCGACGGGGAATTCGACGGTAAATACAGTTGAAAAGGGTACCTTCTGGTCCAGTCCGGACGGCCAGATCTGGACCGCCGTAGACCCACCCTTGGTGATTACGGCGCTAGCGCCCGACAATGAGCTATACGCCGTGTCCTGGATCGACAGCCGCTTTATCGCGGTCGGTAAGTATGGTCTGATCATGTACAGCACTGACGGCGCCAACTGGACCGGCGGTAACGCCGTCGAGATCGCTGGCAGTCTCTATGGTATTGCCTGGGATGGCACGAACATCGTCGTTGCTGGCGCGGTCTCTGCCGGGGTCACGCCGACGACGTCGCCGGCGACAATTGCAATCTATATGAGCGGTGATGGTGGCAGCACCTGGACCGGGCATGAAAAACTCGGCGCCGAGACTCTCTTTGGGGTTGCTTGGAATGGCGCTCAGTACGTCGCCGGCGGGCAGAACGGTCTGTTGCTGGCGAGCGGTGGACTCGATGCAGCCGTGAACCCACTTTTGAATGCTTCGGTAGACACTATTGGGCGTTCCTGCAATACGAGCTACGTTAGCCAAGTCATCAGAGGCACTGCCAAGCCCCTAAACATTCCGACTTGTCTGCCCAATGCGTACCCATCAAGCTACAAGCTGACCGTCACGAACAACAGCAACCTGGACGTCCCGGCTGACGCTGTGCAATTGGCCGCTAACTTTGCGCCAGGGTCTCAGTTCATCTGGGGTGGGGCTACGATTACGGTCAACAATACGACTCAGGCCATCAGTTGCGACGCGCTCACCAATCAACTGCGGCCGGTTTGTACGATTCCGGTCGCCTTAAGTGTTTTTCCATTACCCAAAGGCTCGGCTCAGACCAACCGGCCAAAGGAGGGCGTGGACGTCACTATCGCGCTGCAACCGACCGCGATCGGTGACCTCACGATCGACTTCGAGGTATTGACCCCTGGCGTAGCGATGAGCGATCAGAACACGGTCAACAATATCTTGCATACAGCGGCGACGGTATTGCCGCAGCAGGAAATTATTTGCAGCCCGGACGTGTTCTTGAGCGGATGTGTTTCCAACGTCACCGGTGGGTCCGGATCGGGGAGCGGTGGCGGCGCCTTCGGCTGGTGGAGTCTTTTGCTGGCGCTGTTCGCTGGCGTGCTCAGGCGGCTTAAGGCCGCGCCAGGGGTGTGAGCGCGTCGGATCCGGGTGTGCCCGCCAACGCTTGTCACTGGCGGTCGGGTGACCTGACCCTGAAGATTCGTTTGCAACCCAGGGCCAGCAAGGACGAGATCGTCGGTTGGCATGGCGAAGCCCTCAAGGTGCGGATTACGGCCCCACCTGTCGATGGCAAGGCCAATAAACACCTGTTGGGCTTTCTGGCCAAACAGTTCAAGGTTCCTACCTCTCAGGTGACTCTGTTGAGTGGCCAGACCGGCCGCGATAAGCGTGTTTGTATTCAGTCTCCGCGGCATCTACCCACACCCATACCCCCACCGGCTTGAGCAACCTTAGCCAACAAATGTGCGGGTGTTAGCAATCTTGGCGTTTGGATTGTGCATACAGCTCATAGATCTGGAGATTTGACCGATAATAAGCTGAAGTCGCCAGATCAGTAGAGGCGTTGATCCGCCGGAACAAGGCACGACATCAGTGATTTCCCGGCGGGGCGTCGCGATCCGAAAGAAGGTTCGCGGGGTGAGCATTGGGATACGCCTACGTGATACACGTGGATTTAGTCGGGTTTTATGCCTATTTGAGTTTTTCGGCAAGATTTTGGAATAGGTGTCCATGCAGACAAACACATTAAAGAAAGGCGAACAGGTGGAGTCAGATCGGTTTAAGGTGCAGATGCAACACTTCTCCGATTGGAAGGAGCGCCTGACTTCGGCTATCAAGGAATACAAAGATTGGGCGTATCGCTATGAGCTACTGACGCCCGAGACCGAGCTGCGCATCTACGAGGCCTTGAAGGCGCTCAGCGGCGACGAGCTGCGGATTGCCTGTGTCGCAGAGTTTTCACGCGGCAAGACCGAGTTGCTCAACGCGATCTTCTTCGCCGATTACGGTTGTCGTTTGTTGCCGTCCAGTGCTGGACGGACGACGATGTGCCCAACCGAATTGTTTTTTGATCGCGTCAGTGAAACCTCCTACATCAAGCTCCTGCCGATCGAGACCCGCCTCAGTGACCTGACCCTGGGGCAACTCAAGGAGGAGGAGAGCTATTGGACGACCCTCCCTTTGGATGTGGATGACCCCGCTAAGATGGCCGAAACACTAGCCGAGGTGATCAAGACTAAAAAGGTCTCGCTAACCGAGGCTGAGAGCCTGGGATTGAACGATGATCCCACGCTGACCCATAAGGCCACGACGGCGAACGAGGATCATCAGGTTGAAATACCGGTGTGGCGTCATGCAATGGTCAGTTTTCCCCACCCGTTGTTGAAGCAAGGCTTGGTCCTGTTGGACACCCCCGGACTCAACGCCTTGGGTACAGAGCCCGAACTCACGATCAATATGTTGCCGAGCGCTCAGGCCATTCTGTTCGTGCTGTCGGCCGACACCGGCGTGACTCGTAGCGACCTGGATATGTGGCAAAATCACATCATGCCCTTCCGCAATAATCAGCAAAAGGGTCTGATCGCCATCCTGAACAAGATCGATACCCTCTGGGACGAGATGAAAAAGCCTGCGGAGGTCCACTCATCGATAGCCAGTCAGTGCCGTGAGAGTGCCCGCGCCTTAGGCATCGATCCAAATGCCGTGTTGCCGATTTCCGCGCAAAAGGCCCTGCTTGCCAAGTCCAAGGGCGACAAGGATCTGTTACAAAAGAGCAACCTGACGACTCTTGAGTCGATGCTCGCCAACGAGATCCTGCCTGACAAACAGCAGGTGATGTGGGAAAGTGTGTTTGCGGGCCTGAATCAAACGATCGAAGAGGTCCGGCAGCCGATCGAGAACCAGCTCGCGGACGTCAAGACCCAGTTTGTCGAGATCTCGAACCTGCGCAATCAAAAAGAGGATGTGGTCGAGCAGTTGCTTGAGAAGGCCAATGACCGCAAGGCGGCCTATTACGAGAGCGTACGCCGTTTCCAACTCCATCGCCGCAAGCTCGCCGTTCAAGCCAAGGCAACGCTATCGGCCCTGGATCTCAATGCCCTTGATATGGCCATTAAGAAAACCCGCGAGGATATGGCGGGGAGTTGGACAACTGGAGGTATGAAACAGGGCATGCAGGGTTTCTTCGACGGCCTGCGTGATGCTTTGCAGATCTTCAGCCGCCAGACCGAGGAGACCCACCAGCTTGTATTGTCGATTTATCGCAAGTTCCACGAGGACTACGATCTTAAGGCGACGCCGCCACAACCCTTTCCATATCAGAAATATGTGGACCAGCTCGATCAGCTCTACTTGAGCGAGGAAGCCTTCCGCAACAGCCCGGTTACAACCATGACCGAGCAGAGTTTCGTGGTTAAGAAGTTCTTCATCTCGCTGGTCAGCCATGCCAGGGCGATGGTCTGTGAGGTTAACAAGGAAGCGGATTTGTGGTTGCGTGAGATGGTCAACCCGCTCGTGCGTCAGATTCAGGACAAGCGCAACCGGATCGAACAGCACATGCGGACCATGAGCAAGATTCGCGAGTCCCGGCAGCAGCTCGAACTCCAGGTCCGCCGTCTCGAGGCCCAAACCAAGGTGCTTGAGGATAAGCTGGCTTCCGTGAACCGTCTCAAGGATGCCTTGGCAGCGTGTGTTCCTTCCGAACTGGAAGTGCTCCCATCCAATGAGAAGCTGGCCTGATCCTTCCTAAGCGCGATTTGTCCTAGGCCTG
>CAZASZ010000086.1:0-4862 GCA_964487925.1 uncultured Gammaproteobacteria bacterium | reverse complement strand
GGGCGATGAAGACATCTTATACAAGAGCGAACTCAAGACCTTCGGCTTCAGCCACGCCAGCATCGGTCACCGACTCTTGGACAGCTGGAATCTGCCGCATACGATTACCGAGGCGATCCGTTGTCACCATACCCCGGGCGAGGCCGACAGCGCCGTTATGGAGAGCGCCCTCGTACATATCGCCGAGGCCTACGCCAACCAGCTCAGCTTTGGCTCATTTTCATCAATGCCCGCCAGCGAGGCCTATATCGATCCAGCGGCCTGGGCAGGCTGCGGCCTCGACCCGGATGAACTGGACCTGGAGCGTGTCCTCCATGAGGCGACCGAGCAGTTCAATGCGACACGGAGCCTGTTTGGCTGCTGAGCCCAGGCTCCCCTGCCGCCGGCTCAGAGGCGAAAGCGCTCGTCGCGTACGGAAAACCCAAGCAACGAAGCTTCAATCTCTCGGCCAAGGGCTAGGACTTTGAATATCTCACCCATGCCACCGGGCATAAGCAGCGTGCGTAATTGCTGAGCCAAGCGGACCTGCTCGATGGCATCCCCGGCCTCGGTCATTTCCAGGATGCCGCAACCAAGAAGGAACTGGAGCTGAGTCGTGAATCCCAGAACGTCCAAGTCGGTCGCGAAGGCGGCCTCGGCAAGCCCCGTGAAATCGATATGAGCCGTGATGTCCTGCAGACCGACACGCTGCAAGGGATCGTCAAGGGCGCGATGCCGGTAGTAGCACATCAACGTGCCTTGAACCCGCTCCGCGAGGTAATACTCGGAACGCGGGTAGCCATAGTCAACGACCAATACCAAGCCACGCCTCAGGAAGGCGCTCAAACCGTGCAACCAATCGCCCGCAGCGAGATTGATCTCAGTCAGATAGCCCTCAGGCAGCTCCGGAAACCGGGCATCCAAGCCCTCCAGGGCCTCGCTCAAACGCTTATCAGAGACCGCCTGATGATCGCTGAAGAGCCCGTCCTCGGCCCAACCCACACAGACCTTACGCCAACCTTGATCGGTCTTCAGCACTCTATGGACGGGCATGGCATCAAGGACTTCATTCGCGATGATGACCCCCTCCCATGGCGATTCCGGCCAAGACGACAACCAGCGCACCCGATCCGCCAAAGCGGGCAAACGAGCGCGCAACGTGGCCTCCTGACGTTGACGAAGGTCCGCGCTGAGCTCGAGTATGCAGTAACTGTCAGGAAGCGCCTGGAGGCGCTCCAATTCCGCCAGCACGCCAAGGCACAAAACTCCGCTGCCGGCGCCGACCTCAAGTATCCCACCAGCGGTCTTCGGGAGGACTTGGGCAATCTGTCTGGCCAGGCAACGGGCAAACAGATCCGAGGTCTCCGGGGCCGTCACGAAGTCTCCGGCGGCACCGAACTTGATACTGCCAGCGCTATAATACCCCAGCCCGGGGGCATGCAAGGCGAGATCCATGAAACGGTGAAAAGAGATACGGGCGTCCGGCGTGGCGCGGATCTCTGCGCGAATGTGTTCGAGCAGGCGACTGCTGATGGTCTTGGCGGCCTCGTCCGGCTCCGGAAGCGACATATTGGCCGAATCCCTCATCTCTCCTCTCCTGTCATGTACTATCAGGCATCGAATAATACTATACTCAGCACATCTTCCGGCGGAGAGGTTTTCTGCATTACCACACCTGTTCGACCGGCTACTGGAAATGAATCAGGAGCACTCGGTGCAATCCGGAAACGAAAGTATGCATGACAAGGTCGCCCTCGTAACAGGGGCGGGCCGACGCATCGGGGCGGCAATCGCTCGCAAGCTTCACAGCGAAGGGGCTCGTATCGTCTTGCACTATCGCAGTTCGGACGGGGAGGCACACGCCCTGCAGTCGGAACTCAATGCGATTCGCGAAGAATCGGCCGTGCTGATTCGATGCGACCTTCTGCAGCATCGCAAGCTCCCCACACTGATCCGGCAGGCACATGCCGTATGGGGACGACTCGATATATTAATCAACAATGCGTCGAGTTTTTATCCCACCCCGCTCGAGCGCGCCGATGAAGACCAGTGGGACGACTTGATCGGGACCAACCTCAAAGCCCCTTACTTCCTGGCCCAAGCCGCGGCGCCCATGCTCAGAGAGGCTCAGGGGAACATCATCAACATCACGGACATCCATGCTGAGCGGCCCCTGAAGGACCACAGCATCTACTGCATCGCCAAGGCCGGGCTGGTCATGATGACCCGCTCCTTGGCTCGCGAGCTCGGTCCGGAGGTCCGTGTCAACGGTATCGCACCGGGTGCCGTACTGTGGCCCGAAAACGATATAGACGAGGTCACACGTCAACGCATCACGACGCGTATCGCGCTCAAACGCACGGGCTGTCCAGATGATATTGCGAAAACCGTCGTCTTCCTGGTTCGGGACGCAGACTACATCACAGGACAGATAATCGCCGTGGACGGCGGAAGAACGCTAAGCCACTAGCAGGTCCGCTCACCAGTCGAATTCGATCTCATGCAGCTCACCGCCAACGTCTGAGAACAGAGTCCATAACTCGTTATAGGTACGGCCGTCCAAGGGATGCCGAAGTTCGCCTGCGACCCGCGCCAGCGGCGCCAGCACAAATGCATATTTCAATATTTCGTCTCGCGGCAGACTCAAACCACCGGAGTTCATGACCAGATCATCGTAGAGCAGGAGGTCGAGGTCTATCGTCCGCGGAGCGAAACGACGGGCGCCCCGCTCGCGTCCGCAGTTGGTCTCTATTTCGCGTAAGCTGACGGCGACGGAACGCACATCATCAGTGGTATCGAAGCCTGCAACCAGATTGTAGAAATCGTCGCCAATGAATCCCACAGCGGCCGTTTCATAGACCGGCGACAGTTGAAGAGGACCATAGCGCTCAATCAGCGCAGACACCGCCCGACGAATATTTTGCGCACGGTCGATATTGCTGCCAATGCTGACGAATACACGTGATGAGTTCTGAGGCATAGACTCAGCGCTTCATAGCATTGCTAGCGGACAGTTGAAAAAATGGCAAAGGGATTTTCACCCGCCTGCTAGACATTGCCATGGCATCTGTTTATGGTTTGCCCAGGCTTCAGTAATGAGAATCATCCACATGCCCTTCTACCTAATCATTCTGCTTTTATCCCTGTCGGCCCCCGCCCTCGCCGAGACATCCGATGAACCGTCACCGGATCGTTGGTACGATATCGAGGTCCTGATCTTTGCGCAACAACCGGAACAAGGCGAAAACGGAAATAAGCCGGAGGTCTGGCCTCTGGATCCAGGCTCGCCAGATTTGAAGCAGGTCATTGAACTCGCCCCCCCGTTAACTCAGGAACCCAGCGAGGACTCAACGCAACCGCCATTGCCGTTCGCGGAGCGACCACTGACTAGCTGGCGACTAGGGCACGAGGATAAACGAATACGGAGCGGACACGATTACACGTTGCTCTCGCACCAGGCCTGGCGGCAACCGGCACCGCCTTCAGAGGTGGCGCTACCCGTCCATATCCGCGTCACTCCACCCATGGGGACCGGCATCGTGGAGCAGCAAGCACCGCCGGAAACTCTATCTCCGGTTGAGCCGGTAGATGCGCCACCCTCAAACTTGGCAGCCACGAGCGAACCCGAAGAGGCGACCAACGCATCTGCTGAACACCTGCTCGCCCCCCTGATCGAAGGCATCATTCGAATCAGCCGGAACAACTATCTGCACGTAGATGCCGACCTCCTTTACCGAACCGAGACCGCCAGAATCGATGGTCTTCCAGTCGATAAAGAACAAACGCCCATGGAGTTGCCCCCCAGTCTGATCGCGGCCAATGATATTGAAACGCCATTGACTGCCGGAGAGATGCCGGAAGAGGTCGCGCCCACACAGTTCCGTATGCGACAAAGTCGGCGGGTACGAAAGGGAGAGCTAAATTACTTCGATCACCCTCGTTTCGGCTTGTTGATCCGAGTCGATCCCGTTGAACTTCCTGTGGATACCCCACCCGCTCAATAGCACCACTGACGGGAAAATTTGGACCGGAGACCTGCCGGTCAGGCCATCGGCAGCAGGGTCTCCAGTAGCGCTTTGACCCGGGACATGCCGAGTTCCAGGTTTGCCTCTATATCTTTCATCGTGATCTCGGCGCCGTCTCCGCGACCCGCCGCCCAGTTGGCGACTACGGAACAACTGGCATACTCCAGACCGATTTCCCGCGCCAGCACAGCCTCGGGCATACCCGTCATGCCTACAATCGTAGAACCATCACGATCCAAGCGATTGACCTCAGCCGCTGTTTCAAGGCGCGGCCCTTGGGTGGATGCATAGACCCCCCCGTCGATGGCATCCAGACCGGTCTTCGCAGCGGCCTGCAACAAGAGCTGCCGTAGAGGTTCGCTATACGGATAGGTGAAATCAACATGGGTCACATGGGTCAGGTCATCTTCGAAGAACGTGGAGCTGCGCGCCCACGTGTAGTCTATAATCTGGTCAGGCAGCACAATACAACCCGGCGCGGCGTCATTCGCTATCCCGCCCACGGCCGCAACCGCGATAACTCGCTCCACCTTTGCAGAGCGCAGCGCCCATATATTGGCGCGATAGTTGATGCAATGGGGGGGGATGGTGTGACCATATCCGTGCCGAGCCAGGAACACGACCTTTTTTCCGCCAAGTAGGCCGTATGTCAGGGGGCCGGAAGGTTCTCCATAAGGTGTATGGACCACTTCCCGATGCGTGATTTCGAGATCATTGAGCGAGGTCAGGCCGGTACCGCCGATGATAGCTATATTTGTCATGATTCGGTTATCCGTTCGTTAGGGATTCTGATTGTTAATCAGAGATCCCTTAGCAGGCTGTTGAAAAAGTTTCAGGCGAGTGCAAGACAAGGCAAAA
>CAZASZ010000085.1:0-5489 GCA_964487925.1 uncultured Gammaproteobacteria bacterium | reverse complement strand
TAATAAAACAGTGGATGTGCCTTTCGACGACGTGATTGAGCGAGTGGTCGATGCGCTGAAGGCGGAGGGTTTTAGGTTGCTAACGGATATCGACCTCCAGGCGGCTCTGAAAACGAAGCTTGATATAGACTTCAGGCAATATCGGATTCTGGGCGCTTGCAATCCCTATTTTGCACATCAGGCGCTTCAGATCGAGAGACATATCGGCACGATGCTGCCTTGCAATGTCGTCGTCCAAGCAACGGACGATGGCAAGGTTGAGGTCTCGGCCGTTGATCCGATTGCGTCCATGAGTTTTGTCAAAAACCAGGAGTTGGAAGTCATCGCGGAAGAGGTTCACGACCGCTTACAGCGAGTCGTGGATGGACTGTAAGTCTGCTCCCCGATGACATACCGGGCTCGTGCCGAGGCGCTGAGCCCGTTTGAAAAAGCTGAATTTCGCCTTTAGCCCAGTATCCCGCTTTGCCGAAGTAGGGGGTCGATCTGAGGCTCGCGACCACGGAAGTTGCAAAACAGCGTCATGGGGTCTTCAGATCCGCCCATTTCAAGAATATTTTCGAGAAAGCTTCGGCCCGTCTCTGGGTTGAAAATGCCTTGTTCCTGGAACAGCGAGTAGGCGTCGCAGGACAGTACCTCGGCCCATTTGTAACTGTAGTAACCAGCCGCATAACCACCCGAGAAGATGTGCGCGAAGCTGTGAGCGAAGCGGTGATAACTCGGGGGAATTACGACGGCAATCTCTTTGCGGACGGCGTCGAGCAGGGCAATAATCTGTTCCGTCCCCCTGGCGGGATCGTATTCCCGGTGCAAACGGAAATCGAATAGTGAGAACTCGATTTGGCGGGCCATTTTCATGCCGACCTGAAAGTTGCGTGCCTTGAGCATGCGTTCCAGCAATTCCGCAGGCAGCGGAGCGCCGGTCTCGAAATGCCCCGAGAACAGCGCCAGGGCCTCGGCTTCCCAGCACCAGTTTTCCATGAACTGGCTGGGCAGCTCGACGGCGTCCCAGGCAACGCCCTGGATGCAGGCCACGCCGGCATCATCGACCCGGGACAGCATGTGATGCAGGCCGTGGCCGAATTCATGAAACAGGGTCGTGACCTCGTCGTGGGTCAGCAGCCCGGGTTTGCCGCCGGAGGGCGGGGCAAAATTACAGGTCAGATAGGCGACCGGAGTTTCGACGTGGTTGTCGTGACGCTGGCGCAGTACGCATTCGTCCATCCAGGCCCCGCCGCGTTTGTGCTCGCGGGCATAGAGGTCGAGATAGAAGCGACCACGTAACTCGCCTCCTTGGTCGTGGATGTCGAAGAAACGCACATCGGGATGCCAAGTCTCGATGCCCTTGACCGGACTGACCCGGATACCGTAGAGCCTGTTCACAATCGTGAACAGGCCGTCTAGGACGCGGTCCACCGGGAAGTAGGGACGTAGCTCCTCCTGGGTGATCGCATAGCGTTCTTGGCGCAGGCGTTCGGAGACAAAGGCGATATCCCAGGCATTGAGCGGATCGAGACCGAGGGTGTCACCGGCATAGGCCTTGATCTCATCCATCTCCTGGCGCGCCACGGGCAGAGCCCGCTGGGCCAGGTCGCTCAGGAAGGTGATGACCTGTTCGCTGTCCTGAGCCATGCGGGTCGCAAGCGCCCGGTCGGCATAGTTGTCGTAGCCGAGTAATTGCGCGGCCTCGTACCTTAGGGCCAGGATCTCACCCATCTCATTGGTGTTGTCCCAGCGGCCGGCATGTGGCCCCTGGTCGGAGGCGCGTGTGACATAGGCCTCGTAGACTCGTTCGCGCAACGCGCGATCTTCGACATAGGTCATGACGGCGAGATAGAAGGGCGCATCCAGCGTCAGACGCCAGCCGGTCCCGCCGGCCCGTTCGGCGGCCTCCTTGGCCATGCTTAAGGTGCTCTCAGGCAGGCCCGCGAGTTCCGTGGCGTCGTCGGTCTGATAATGCCAGGCCTGGGTTGCATCGAGCAGATTCTGTTCAAATTTGGCCATGTGTTCCGATAGGCCCTGCATGACCGCCTTAAAGCGGGCCTGCTTGTCCTGCGGCAGGTCGATGCCGGACAGATGGAAGTCGCGCAGGGCGTTCTCTAAAATACGACGCTGGGCAGGTTCGAGCGTCTCGGCATCTGCTGATTCCATGACGGTTTTGTAGGCCTCGTAGCGTCGCTTGTCCTGCCCGCATTCGGTAGCGTAGGCGCTAAGTTTGGGCAGGCAGGCGTTGTAGGCGGCACGCAGGGCCTCGTTGTCGGCAACGGAGTGTAGATGTCCGACCGGTGACCAGATGCGGCCGAGTCGTTCCTGGAGCGCCTCGAGCGGCGCGATCAGGTGTCGCCAGTCGGCCATGGTCGTGCCCGATAACAATGCGTCCGCGAGTTCACGGCTTTCCGCCAAGACTTGGTCGATGGCCGGCTCGACGTGCTCGGCGCGAATTTGGGTGAAATGGGGCAGTCCTGAGGTATCGAGCAGCGGGTTGTCATTCATGGAAGCGGCGGTCCTGTTTTAAGTCCATCGGGTTTGGCGTGGTGATCGCTTTCTGGGATGATGTTATCCGTTTGGCGGACGGATTTCATCCGCTGCGTTCTGGTAATGTTCAAGGAGTATCGGCATGGCTAACGAACACTATGACCTGCTTGTGATCGGCGGCGGTAGCGGTGGCATCGCGGCCGCGCGCCGGGCCGCCACGCACGGGGCGCGCTGCGCTGTCGTGGAATCGGGGCGCCTCGGCGGGACTTGCGTCAATCGGGGCTGTGTTCCGAAGAAGCTCATGTGGTATGCGGCCGATATCGCGGACATTTTGCAAGATGCGCCCAACTATGGCTTCGATGTCGAAACGCGTAGCTTCGATTGGACCACCTTGGTCGAGCGGCGAGAGGCCTATATCGCCCGCTTGAATGGGGTCTACGGCCGTTTGCTCGGCGACAGTAAGGTCGATCTGATCACGGGGCATGCCCGTTTTGTCGCGCCGCATGAGATTGATGTCGATGGACGGCGTTATTCGGCCGATCGTGTCATTATCGCGACGGGCGGTCGGCCGAGCCGGCCCGATATCCCCGGTGCCGAATTCGGCATCGATTCCGATGGCTTCTTTGAGCTCAATGAACAGCCCAAACGGGTAGCCGTCGTCGGCGCGGGTTATATCGCCGTGGAGCTGGCGGGGGTAATGAACGCACTGGGTAGCGAGATCAGTCTGTTACTGAGGCGTCAGCACTTCCTTGGTCGTTTCGATGCCTGCATCCGGGAATCACTCATGACCATCATGCAAGAAGACGGCGTCGAGATCCTGTCCTCCGTGCAGCTCACATCTGTTGAAAAAGGCGAGGACGGCCGCCTGACCTTGCACGGCAACCGTGGACAGTCTCTAGAGGGTGTGGATACCCTGATTTGGGCTATCGGCCGCGACCTGAACAGCGATGCTCTGGCATTGGCGGAGGCCGGGGTCGAGAGCCGGACGGATGGGCATATCGAGATCGGGGCCTGGAATGAGACCAACGTGCCGGGTATCTATGCTAT
Source organism: uncultured Gammaproteobacteria bacterium (assembly GCA_964487925.1). Lineage (GTDB taxonomy): Bacteria > Pseudomonadota > Gammaproteobacteria > SZUA-140 > SZUA-140 > RI-283. The sequence goes on along the minus strand of CAZASZ010000085.1, from coordinate 1,970 downwards.
TGGCGATGTTTGCGGCCAACCAGCCCTGACACCGGTCGCGATCATGGTCGGCCGTCGCCTTGCCGATCATTTATTCGGCCATGACCCAGTGTCGCCCGTTGATCTGTCCCAGGTACCGACCGTGATCTTCAGTCATCCCCCTGTGGCCTCAATCGGGCTCAGCGAGGATGAGGCGCGGTCTCTGCACGGCGATGCCGTCAAGGTCTATCAGTCCCGATTCACTCCTCTCTATCGCGCCCTGACCGGGCACAAGCAGCTTACGACCATGAAGCTTGTGACCCTGGGTCGCGAGGAGCGCGTCATCGGTTGTCATATCGTCGGGCTCGGTGCGGATGAGATGTTGCAGGGCTTTGCGGTGGCGATTGGTATGGGCGCGACCAAGGCCGACTTCGATCGCACCATCGCGATCCATCCGACGTCTTCGGAAGAGCTGGTGACCTTGCGATGATTTCTTGTGCTTTAGGAGGTGCGCCATGGCAATTCGCTCACTCGGGGAACTGATCCCAAAGATCGGTGAACGCACTTATATCGATGACGCGGCCGTCGTTATCGGCGATGTCGTGGTCGGCGATGACAGTTCGCTCTGGCCGATGGTCTTGGCCCGCGGCGACGTCCATTCAATCCGGATCGGCGATCGCACCAATATCCAGGACGGATCGGTCTTGCATGTCACATCAGACAATCCCTTTACGCCGGGTGGCTTCCCACTGACGATCGGTGACGAGGTCACGGTAGGTCATGGCGCGATCCTGCATGCCTGCACGATCGGCAATCGGGTCCTTGTCGGCATGGGCGCGACCGTGCTCGATGGGGTTGTTGTCGGTGATGGCGCCATGATTGGGGCTGGGGCATTGGTATCACCCGGCAAGCGCCTCGAAGGCGGTTATCTGTATCTCGGCAGCCCTGCACGCCAAGCCCGGCCGCTCAAGGATCAGGAAAAGGCTTATTTGGCCTTCTCCGCGCAACACTATATGGTGCTCAAAGATCGCTATTTGAAATCATAACTGCCGCGTAGCGGTTTTATCTCTCACCAAGTCTTTGGCTCAGGAGGATGTCATGCCACAGATAATGGAACAGATCAATTATGTGGAGTTTCCGGCCCAGGATCCGGCTGCCTGCCGGGGTTTCTTTTCAAATGTCTTCGGTTGGCAATTCACGGACTATGGCCCGGATTACTGTGCGTTCAGTCAGTCCGGAGTAAAGGGCGGCTTCTATCGCGCGCCCTTGTCATCCTCAACTGCCAACGGCGCCGCGCTTGTCGTGCTGTACAGCGAGGATTTGGAGGCGACCCAGGCTAGAATTACGGCGGCCGGCGGATCGATCTGCCGGTCAGTGTTCGCGTTTCCGGGCGGTCGCCGGTTCCATTTCACCGATCCCTGCGACAACGAGTGGGCCGTCTGGTCGGATCGTTAAAAGGATAGCGGTTTGTCCACCGGAACGGTGGGCTATACCCGCTGTTCTTTTTCGCGCTGACAATTGTGTATTTTTTGCACAGAATGGCTAGACATTGTGAACAATGTTCACTTTATTCGGTCCGATATTATCCCAGATGAAATCTTGACGTATCCGTAAAAATACACATAAAACAATATATTACGATTATTATTCTGGGTTGGCACGTCGGTTGCTATAGGAGAAATGTACGAATTGCGTACTTACGCTTTCTGGAGATTTCGACATGAACAGCAACCTTAACAAGATTGATATTGGTTTTCGTTTCATCCTTGGCCTCAGCATCATCGCGGTCGTTTTGGCAATGCCTAACGTCCCGGTCTGGCTGGCACTGGTCGCAACCTACCCGGTGTTTACGGGCATCCTGAGCTGGGATCCGATCTACGCCGCTTATCTGGCCCTCGGCAAGACCGATGACGGCAAGCGCGTCGTTACGGATACCGTGGGCGCAGCCGCCTAAACCGACAGGACGCTAAAGAAGTAAAAAGAGCGGGGACTCCCCGCTCTTTTTTTACAAT
>CAZASZ010000084.1:2563-5626 GCA_964487925.1 uncultured Gammaproteobacteria bacterium | reverse complement strand
CGGTGGCTTCGGGTTACGGCTAAAAGCCGGATTGATCGGCCGTACGGCCGATTGTCCCCTCTCCCAAAACTGGGAGAGGGGTAGGGTGAGGGCTCATGAAACAACCTCGTTCACGACTTTATCTATCTCAGAGATTACGATATAGAGGCCTCTAGAAACCCCGGTTGCAGCGGTTCTACTCCCTCGGCGCGCAGCATCTCGCAGAGACGGATCAGAGGCAGACCGATAAGGGCCGTCGGATCTCCGCTGTAGACGTAATCGATCAATGCGATCCCGAGGCCTTCGACCTTACATGCGCCGGCACAATCGTAAGGTTCTTCCTTTCGGAGATAGGCTTCGATGAGCGCATCGGATAGCGGGCGGAGGCGTACCTCGGTATTGATTACATCGGTCTGACGTTCCCCCGTCATGGTATTGAGCAGGCATAGCCCGCTGTGGAAATGCATGCTGCGTCCCGAGGCTTTTTTGAGTTGCTCGACGGCATTTTCATGGGTTCTGGGTTTTCCGATCAACTCGCCATCCAGTACGGCTACCTGGTCCGCGGCAATGATCAGGGTTTGAGGATAGGCATCGGAAACCGCCATGGCTTTGTCCTCGGACAGACGCGCGGCCATCTCGTGCGCGAGTTCATCCTCCTCGGAGGCCTCATCGACATTGGGGGATGCGACATCGAACTCGAGTCCCAGACGCTTGAGCAGCAGGCTTCGATAGGGCGAGGTTGAGGCCAGAATCAGTTCTTGTACGAGATCGGTATTCGGCATTGCTTGGTCCTATTGGTTGAGGTGGTCAGATCTTGTATCGCCGAAGGCGCCGCGCGCACTCTACGCCACTGCGTAGCGCGCCTTCGAGAGTGGCCGGGTAGGGAAGCCAACTGCTGTCGCCGGCGATTAGGCAGCCTTTGAGCCCGGATTCGTGATTCGGGCGGTGAGTATCGACGCCAATTTGGCAACGGAAGGTAGCTCGTTTTTCGCGGACACAGACCCGGTCAATGGTTGCCGGCCAGTGCGGTAGTAGAGTCGCTATCTCCTCGGCAACCCGGTCGGCGAGTTCGTTCCGAGACAGCTTCATATGTGGGCCTGATGCGCTGATGACAGCCGCCATTAGACCCGGCTCTCCGCTGTAGCTGCGGTCGAGCAGCCATTGGGTCGTCGTGCCCAGAAGACCGATCATCGGTGTGCCCAGGGTGACTTCAGGCGGATAGTGCAAATAAATGGTCGCGATGGGCTCATAGGCGATTCCCGCAAGTGTGCTTGTGGTCTTTTCGGCGCCGCAATGACCGTTGAGCAGGCGTGCGAGTTCGAAGGGGGGGAGGGCGAGGATGACCCGGCTTGATGTGATCTCGTGGCCGTCAGCCAAGCGTACGCCGCGCACAGCGCCTTCCTCGCTGAGTAAGGCCGTGACTCGTTGTCCCAACAAAATCTTACCACCCTGACTCGTGATCCAGTCAGCGGCGGGTCGAGGGAAAACCTCGTTTAGCGTACCCTTCTGGATCAGCATGTCCGAATCGCCGCGCCGGAACAGAAAGGCATCGCGTAGGGTTCTTCGAAATATGCGCGCGGACGCGATCTCTGGCGCCGTGTTCATAATCGCCAGACACAACGGACCCCATAGCGACATGATCAGATCCGTCGATTGACCATGTCGTGCCAGAAAATTCAGGACCGACTCATCGGTCGCCGGGGCAGCGCGGACAACTTGCAGGCATAAGCGCAGGGCGCGCCAGCGATCCCCGCTGCCGAGCCCCTTGGCGCCGAGCATGGCGGCTGCGATATGGAATGGGGCCGGTAGTCGCGACGTTGTGAGTTCCAGTGCGGTGTGGGTCTGGCCATCATTTAGTCTCAGCAACTGGAGTTTCAGCGGATGACGTTCGAAGGTCTGTGTCTCGGGAATGCCCATGACGGACAGTAATCTCAGTAATTCGCGATAGGCCCCGAGCATGAGGTGTTGCCCGTTATCGTAGGTCCCGCCACGGTGTTTGATAGAGCGGGCGCGGCCGCCCGGTGTGCGGGCCGACTCCACAAGGGTAACGGGGACGCCCTTGGCGGTTAGTTCGACGGCAGCGGCTAGCCCCGACCATCCTCCACCCACGATCAAGACCATGATGGATGCTTAGCCCTTCGGCCGTCCGGAGCGTTGTCGGAGACGCGCCTTTTCGGCGCGATTGATACGCCAGGCACGCCAGAGCTTGCGCAAGGGCGTCAGACTGATGCGGTGTTCGAAGACCCGGAAACCGTCTTCTTGGATCACGTCGAGTGTCGTATGGTAGATATCGGCCATGATCAGGCCGCTGCGTTGACGGTAGCGATCAGCCTCGGGTAGGCGATCCAGGGCCCGTTGATAGTATTCCCGAGCCCGATCGGCCTGCTGCAGGAGCAGATTGCGCATTGCCTCCGAGTCGCGAAAGTTTAGGAAATCACCTGGGCTCAAGCCTGCGGCCTCGATCTCATCGAGGGGGACATAGATTCGGCCGCGTTCGGCATCCTCGCGGATATCGCGGAGGATATTGGTCAGTTGCATCGCCATGCCGAGGTCGTGGGCGTATTTGAGGGTCTGGCGGTCTTCGTAGCCGAAGATCTCTGCCGCCATTACACCCACAATACTGGCTGCGCGGTGGCAATAGAGGCTGAGTTCCTTAAAACTCGGATAGCTGTTGTAATCGAGATCCATCTCCATGCCATCGATGATTTCAGCGAAATACTCCTGAGGCAGATTGAAATGCTCGGTCGTGATCTCGAGGGCCTTGCCGACGGGGTGTTGGGCGTCGCGGGCGAAGGCGCGCGCGATTTCCTCCCGCCACCAATCAAGTTTGGCGCGAGCGACCTCGGGTTCAGTCGTCTCATCAACCGCATCATCGACCTCTCGACAGAAGGCATAGAGGGCCATAATGGCCTGGCGTTCGGCCGGAGGCAGGAAGAGGAAGCTGTAATAGAAGCTCGAGCCGCTACGCGCGGCCTTTTGCTGGCAGTATTGGTCGGGCGTCATGGCTTCATAGGTTCACTGACTGGAACGGGCTCGTGAGTGTAGCAGTATTTTGAGTATCGCTCAGCAGGAAGAATCCCTCTC
>CAZASZ010000084.1:0-2463 GCA_964487925.1 uncultured Gammaproteobacteria bacterium | reverse complement strand
CAGGAAGAATCCCTCTCGCGAGGTTCAGGGATTGGAGTTCCCACTCGATATAGGAAGCAAGTGCTATAAAGGAAGGGCTCATGGATAACCGCCGCAATTACTACCGAATTCTGCATGTGCAGTTCGATGCCCCCGAGGCCGTGATCCGGGCGAGCTACCGAACAATCATGCAGAAGCTCCGCCAGCATCCGGATCTGGGCGGAGATCAATGGAACGCGACAGTCATCAATCAGGCTTACGCGGTATTGAGCGACCCGATGCGCCGTGCGGCCTATGACAAGACCTTCCTGGCCGAACATGGCAAGCAGGACCCTGTACAGCATAAGACCGACCCGTCGTCAGGAAGTGAGCGGCAAAAGGCGGCATCCGCCTCGGATCCAGACGGGTCGACTAAGAAAGCTCAGCCGGAAACGAATAAATCAGAGGCTCAGGGCAAGGATGCTCGTCGATCAATGGGGCGTTGTCCATTCTGTCACCATGCCAATGCACCGACCGCCGACGAATGTAGCCGTTGCTATAGTCCGTTGACGATTGCGCCCGAGGTATCGGTTGCGATCAGCGCCCGTCGGCACATAGAGCGGATCCCGGTTCGGGAGCGAGCGACATTTTACGATCATTGGCCGCAGAAAGTGGCCTATAACGGCGAGGTGCGAGACCTGTCTCCCAAGGGTTGTCAGGTGATCACGGTGCGGGCCATGCCACGCGGCAGACGGATCAAGATCGATACCCCCTTGTTCTCCGCCATCGGTACCATCCAGGCCAGTCGTAGCCGTGCAGCCGAATCCGGAACTCTCTATGTGCTCGCGGTCAAATTCGCCACTTTGCGTTTCACGCGTCCCGAAGGCAGTTTCGTCTCCGTAAAAGCCTGATCGTTCGCATACCGGCCCCGATCCATTGATCGGGACGCTCGGAACCTTCAGAATGAATCAATCGTAATTTTGTCGGAAGGGGGCTTTCTTGCGCATCCATATGATCTGCATCGGGCAGCGACCGCCGGAATGGGTCGCCTTGGGCTTCAAGGAATACGCCCAGCGCCTGCCTCATGGCTGTTCGCTCCATCTCGTTGAAATTCCCACGCCCAAACGAGGCCGTAATCCCGATTTGGATCGCTTGAGACGGGATGAAGGGGCCGCGATGCTGGCCGCCGTCCCGTCCAACTGCCTGACAATCGCGCTGGACCTCTCGGGTGCGAACTGGGACAGTGTCGGCCTCTCCCGTCGTCTGTCCGACTGGATGCATTCCGGCCGGGATGTGGCCCTGTTGATTGGCGGTCCAGACGGTCTGACTCAGGAATGCCTGGAACGGGCCGAGCTGAAGTGGTGCCTGTCACAATTGACCTTGCCTCATGCCTTGGTCCGGGTCGTGCTCGCCGAACAGATCTACCGCGCCTGGAGCATCCTCCAGGGACACCCCTACCATCGTTAGTTTTTGCGCGCACAGACAAATTCCGAGGGGTATTGTCAGGCAATTCCGGATGTTAAATTATAGACTTGAAATATATCTTTTGGCTGGTTACTATGGAGACCGTAATTCGACAACCAACATACAAAAGGGAGCGAGGCTATCATGTTCAAGGCACTATGCAGATTCTTTTCGGGTAAGTCTTCTCAGCAGAATTCGGCGACCGCGCCATTATTTGAACGCCTTGGCGGCAACGCGGCGGTCGATGCTGCCGTTGACAAGTTCTATCGCCGTGTCCTGGCCGATGATCGTATCAACCGCTTCTTTGAGGGTGTCGATATGGAGCGTCAGGCCGCCAAGCAAAAGGCCTTTTTGACCATGGCCTTTGGCGGTCCGAACAACTACACGGGCGAGGACATGCGTAAAGGACATGCTCATCTCGTTGAAAAGGGTCTGGATAACAGTCACTTCGATGCTGTTGTTGAGGATTTGGGTGCGACATTGGCTGAGATGGGAGTCCCCAACGAGCTGATCGGGGAGGTTGCAGCGATTGCCGAGACCACGAGGGCCGATATCCTGACCGGTTTTACGGACGAGGAGAAGGCCGCGCGGGCTAATTCGGCGAGCCTGTACGATCGCCTGGGAGGCGAGGCGGCTGTCGATGCGGCCGTGGACAAATTCTATCGCCGTGTCCTGGCTGATGATCGTATCAACCGTTTCTTTGAGGGCGTCGACATGGAGCGCCAGGCGGGCAAGCAGAAGGCCTTCCTGACCATGGTCTTCGGCGGGCCCAATAATTACACGGGCGAGGATATGCGCAAGGGGCATGCTCATCTTGTTAAAAAAGGTCTGGACGACAGTCACTTCGACGCCGTTGTTGAGGACCTGGGTGCGACTCTGGCTGAGATGGGAGTTCCCAACGAGCTGATCGCCGAGGTTGCGGCCCTGGCCGAGACCACTCGCGCGGACGTGCTGGGACGCTGATCGATTTCGCATGGTCCTGGGCCCTTGCTCAATTGGGGTCCCGGACCATTTTTGTTTCTGATGGCAGATGGCTAAGAT
>CAZASZ010000083.1:0-5685 GCA_964487925.1 uncultured Gammaproteobacteria bacterium | reverse complement strand
ACTCATCATGCTTGGGTTTAATCTCTAAAATCATTTCGAAAACTCTAAAAATGAAGAAACACTCAATTTTTATTAAGTTAATATTCCTCTTATTGTTTATTAACAGTGTAGTTTTTGCCACGATTACTGCGTCAGGGACAGCTTCTATTTCTTCGTCTTCTAATTGGATGTACATATTGAGTGCGGATGATGGAACTGGTAATACTTATTGGAATAATACATCATATTACATGACTTGTGGATTTACATTAACTGGGAATCATAATGCTTATCAAATATTTATAGCTATAGATAGTGATGGTGATGGTGATTATGTTTATGATGAGACGTGGGGAGGGGCAGTAGCAAACGCATTTGCTACTGGCACTATTACTACTAATATCGATTATACATGGTTTGACAACGAAAATCCATCTCCGAATTTTGTTAACGATGGAAAAAAGTTCAAGATGTATGTTAAAAGAATTGATACAGGTAACTCATCAAATGATGATACTCTATCACTGAGTAGTACATATATTTTTAGAATGTCACCTCCTTCAACACCCGGCACCCCTGACTTGAAGGTTGCTTACGATAGTGGGACAAGTTCAATAGATAATGAAACTAATGTCACAAGTGCTCAACTAACGGTATCAAATGTAGATGTATCCGGGAGCAACTTTCAGATTCAATTAATTGATAATTACTACGGTTTTTACAATAGTGGAGGAGCAGAATTAATTCCGAATGAAACTACAACTACATCAACTGCTACTTTAACTGTTTCAGGATTAACTAATGATGGTGGATCCAATGGGTTCGGAAGTTATTACATGCGATCATTGGTGAGTAATCAATATGGATCAATAGCTCAATCGAGTTATTTAGTTGTTACGGTGGACACTCAATCCCCTTCAACGCCACAAACACCAGATTTAAATCCAGAATCTGATACCGGTAATTCAACCACTGATGATCTTACCAATGATAATACACCATCTATTAGAGTTTTTTCCGGTAGTGGAAATTTTCAAACTGATAATATAATTAAATTATATTTAGGCGGCACTTATACAACGATAAGCGATTCATTTCCAAATTCAAATTCGTATGGTTACTTTGATATTATTCCAAACGTTGCTATTTCTGACAATACCTATTCAATTACTGTTAAAGTGGTTGATAATGCAGGCAATATTTCCACAGAGTCCAGCTCATTATCCATTACAATAGATACAGTTGTGCCTGCAAAGCCTGGAACACCGGATTTGGAAGTGTCATTCGATACTGGTAACTCTGCGACAGATAATTTAACTAATCTTGGCACGAGTACAAATAACTTGGATATTTCTGTCGGGTCGGTAACGGCAGGCGATTCGGTCCATTTAATATTTGGGTCAACGATTGTTGATCGTGAAAAAGTTGGTTCTGGCAATTCTTCTGTTACTTTTACTGTGAACGGTCAGACTCAAGGGGATTATAATGTAACTGCAATTGCGTACGATCCGTCAGGAAATGCCTCAGTTTCATCCGAAATACTGGCTATATCAATAGACACGGATGCACCAGGTAAACCTACGATTGACTTAAAAGCCTCGAGTGATTTGGGACAATTAACTAATGACGATATTACATCTGATCAAACACCTACATTAACAATAGGTAATTTAACTGCATTGGATACAATTTACATTTATGACGTAGGTGTTCAAATTCAATCTGAAGTAGTAACAGCTACGAGCATGGATATCACATTAACAGCCTCTTTGGCTGATGGCTCACACACACTCTCGGCAAAAGCAATAGATCCAGCCGGGAATGTGTCTACGGTCAGTAGTAATCTGAATATTACTGTTGATACTTCTGCACCGGCAACTCCAAATAAACCAGACCTTAAATCAATATCAGATTCAGGTTTTTCGTCAACAGATAATTATACATCATCAACTACCCCTACTTTTACTATCTCCGGAGTGACGGCAACAGATTCAGTCATATTGTCTATCGGAGGTCAAACAATAGATGAAATTTCCTCTGGAACGTCTGTAGAAATTACAGTGCCCGTTGCATTGACTAGTGGTGGTTATACTGCGTCAGCTGTTGCTTATGATCTCGCTGGTAATGCAAGTGCCTCTTCTAGCAACTTATCTGTAACAATCGATATTCAAGCTCCGGCAACGCCAAATGCACCAGACCTTATGGATGCAAGTGATACGGGTAGAGATAATACAGATAATATTACAAATGAAACTCAACCTCAGCTTTCAATTAGCAATGTAACAAGTGGTGATTCACTGTTATTAGTATTTCAAAACCAGTCAACAAGCGCAAAAGATACAACCGGCCGGGTACTGGCCAGCGGAACTACCGCTTCTATTACATCCTCATCTTTAACAGGTAATGTAACCTATGATATTTATGTAATTGCGAAGGATCAGGCCGGTAATACTACTGATGGTACGACTCTTACTTCTTTTGTGCTAGATGTCACTGATCCAACGGTGCCGGATACACCCAATCTAGTCAATGGATCTGATACAGGGATTCTGAATAATGATGACAAAACGAACGATCAAACGCCATCATTTTCAGTATCCGGTATTACATCAGGCGATTCAATAGTATTAACAATTGGCTCTGAAGTGGCCGGTAATATAGCATCTGGAGATCCAATAACATTGACGATTGGGAATAATCTAGCTTCCAATACCTATTCAGCGACTGCAAAGGCGATCGATCTTGCTGGAAATGAAAGCGGTCCAAGTTCAGCCTTGAGTATTGAAATTGACGCCACGGCTCCAAATGCTCCTTCATCCATAACTATCAAACCTGCAACTGATACAGGATTTGATAACACAGATGCAATCACTATGAATCAACAACCAGAGTTTACTATTGGTGGATTGCATTCAACAAACCGTGACTCTATCCAGTTAATATTCAATGATACTCTGATGATCGCATCAGGAAGGACTGCAAATGGCAGTAGTACAATAGATTTAGGTCCTAGTAGTGACCAAGCAGAAGGAACATACAGTGTAACGGCTGTTGCAATTGATTCTGTCGGTAATGTTTCAGATACATCAGATGTTTTAACCCTGGAAATCGATCGAACGGCTCCTAATGCACCCAGTGCGCCTGTCCTATTAGCCGCAAGCGACCTCGGTAGACTGGATTCTGATAATATAACCAATGACGATACTCCAAGTTTTACTATCTCAAATATAACACAGAACGATTCTATTTATTTAATTTTCAACACAGATACGGTGGCGCGGGTTATAGCCACCGGAACTTCAATGGAGGTTACAGCGGATGCAGTAGGTGATAATACTTATTCTGTAAAAGTTTTGGCTCGTGATCCTGCCGGAAATTTAAGCCAAGCTTCTTCAACTTTATCTGGTTTAGAAATAGATACCCAAGCACCCACCGCACCAACAACAATCGTCTTAAAAACAAACTCAGATTCTGGAATTAGGACAGATGATCGATTAACAAATAACACAACACCTGAGTTTACAGTTTCTGGTGTGACTAATACGGATTCAATATTAATATTGATTGGTGGTGCAACTGTTAGTTCTGGAGTATCAACTTCTTCAACAATTGATTTGACTGTTTCATCTGCATTGACAGATGGTAATTATACTGTAACATCAAAAAGTATTGACTTAGCTGGCAATATAAGTATTGCATCAAGTTCTATTGGTCTTGTCATTGATACCCAAAAACCGAGCAAACCAAATGCTCCTGATTTACTCGCTTCAGATGATAACGGTTTTGAAGCAACAGATAACTACACAAATGTTGCCCAACCATCATTTGATTTAACGGGTCTATCAAACACATTGGACTCTCTACGTATCCTTGTTGATGATGGTATTAACAAAGCTGCTGTAATGTCCCAGGCAACCCGAGATACATTTCAATTAGGTAGTGCTTTAACAGGCGGAACATATAATATCACTCTTGTTGCTATTGACTCTGCAGGCAATGTTTCAGCCACAAGCGATGCATTATCAATAACAATTGATTTGACAGACCCCGATCCACCAACTGGAATTGATTTAAAAAATTCCAGTGATACAGGAACATCAAACTCAGACAATTTAACAAAAGACTTTACACCTGAATTCACAATCTCGAACGTGACATCAGGTGATTCAGTTTTTGTAGTCACTACCCAAGGCGCCAGTACAGATACAGTAGGTAGAAATTTGTCATCTTCTAATACATCAATTGACATTTCAGCATCTGACCTGACAGCTATACCTTACTCTGATGGAACCGTGACCATTAAATCCTATGCAATGGATCCTGCCGGAAATACTTCTGATGTTTCTGCCAGTTCATCATTGGACATTACTCTTGATAACACTGTTCCCGGTGCACCGATCATTGATTTAAAAGCTTCCTCTGATTCCGGCACACTTGATTCGGATAATCTAACAAATGATTATAATCCAACTTTCACTATAACGAATGTTGTTTCTACAGACAGTCTATTACTTGTTATTACTGATGCATCAACAGATACGGTTGCCCGGGGTATTTCTACAGGCTTTACCTACGAAATGACATCTTTAGATTTATCTAACGGTATAAAAACTGTTACCGCATTTCGGAAAGATTATGCTGGGAATTTATCTGAGAGTGCAACGACTTTGACAGTGAGAATAGACACTTTAGCACCTAACATACCTTCAACACCAGATTTATTAGCATCAGATGATTCTGGTTTGTCCAGCACTGATAATATTACAAAAATAACGCAGCCAAACCTTGTAGTTACAGGTCTTTCAAACAGTTCGCGTGATCACGCAAAACTGTTGCTGAATAATTCATTATATTTTTCAGGCTATATTTCCCAAGTATCCACAGATACCTTTCAAGTTAATTCTGAATTAAGTGAAGGAAGATATGAAGCAATAGTCGTTGCGACAGATTCTGCTGGAAATGTGTCAGATACGAGTGCAGCTCTGGTTGTTAACATTGATGATGTTGCACCTTCAACTCCGTCGACCCCCGATCTTATTATTTCCAAAGACTTGGGCGAAAGCTCGTCCGATAATCTGACTAGTGATCCTATACCATCACTGGAAAGTTCAAACCTTGAGTCCGGTTCCATTATGAAGCTGTTCGCTGTTTCCAGTAGTAGTGACACCTCGCAAATTGCCGTGGATACTGTTGCTGCCGGAGGAGCAGATATTACGCTCACACCATCTACATCGATTAGTGATGATACATATTCTTTTTATTATGTAAGTGAAGATACTGCTGGTAATCAATCTACGAGTGATACACTAACAGGTGTACGAATAGATACTAATGAACCTACTGCAGCCATTGTGCCGGCAGATTCATTAGTGCGTGTGGAAGATAGTCCAGTTACAATCACTGTAACATTTAATGATGGTATGTCCACCAGCCCTCAAATTACCGTGGATTTTGCCGGGACTGATGACCTGACGGCAACGGATATGACAGACACAGCGAATGATTCCATTTGGATATATCCTTTAGTAATACCCGAAGGAAATGATGGTACAGCGACTATATCTATCAGCGGCTCTGATAACGCAGGTAATGCACTAACGGATGCTAATACAACTGATAGACAAATACTTCGTGTAGATAATACACATCCGACCTTTACACTGTTATCTCCGGACAGTGGTGAATATGTAAATGATGCCCTGGTAG
>CAZASZ010000082.1:0-6004 GCA_964487925.1 uncultured Gammaproteobacteria bacterium | reverse complement strand
CTGTTTGAAAAAGGCCTGCATTTGAGTCCATGAGTCACGATCCGCTTGGGCGTCGTAGACTAGTGGTAAACCGAATTTTTCGCCTATGGCGGTGGCATCCGGGTTCGTGAAGCTGTGTTTGACTCCTGGATAGGAGACAAACTCGAAATCGACGTTCGCCGCCTTCATGTCATGCTTTAAGGTCTCGATATCCTTGGGTTTGACGAAGGGGTCGTCCGCTCCCTGGAAGACGCGGATCGCGGCCTTGACCTGGCCCTTTTTCGGGTGGATATCGCTGGCCAGGCTGCCATGGAAACTAACGACGCCATCAATGTCCTCGCCCAGGCGCGCCATCTGTAACACGACGCCTCCGCCGAAACAGTAGCCAATGGCTGCGATGTGTTTGGAATCCACCGTCGGATCCTTTTTCAACGTGTCGAGGGCTGCCTCGAAACGTGCCCTGGCCAACGGCAGATTTTTTGCGATCGCACTTGAGAATTCACCGGCCTGTTTCGGATGGTCGGCTGTTTTGCCGTCGCCGTACATATCGACGGCTAAGGCTGTGTAGCCCAGCTTGGCGAGTTGGCGGGCTCGGCTGCGGGCATAGGCGTTGTGCCCCCACCATTCGTGCACCACGAGGATGCCGGGGCGGGGCCCATGGGTGGCATCGTCATAGGCGATCAGACCCTTCATGGTCGTACCATTCTGGGTGTACGAGACTGCCTTGGCGACCACGGCGGCTTGCGTCTGGGCGCAAATGAACGCCAGGGCGAATACGGTCATCAGGATATGGCGCATGTCGGGACTCCTTCGCTGAAGCTCGGTACACAATATCCCTGAACCGGCGCATCGTCCAGACCCCCCGATGGTTGGCGATGTTCTCTATCTACTGCCTCGAAGCGTTGGGGCAGCCATTCATGGATATGAGCGCGTCTCCAAAGGTTGTAGAGCTGTGCATCGACTGTATCGACGCATCGCAAGCGCACTCACATCGGGTGTGGAATCGGTATGTCCCTCTCACTTAAGCATTTCTTCAGCATTGCCATCGTCGGTCGATAACTCACAATGAAACGACTTGATTCTTATAGGGATATTCCGAAGCAGTCATAAATATTCTCAAATCTCATTACTTCATAGCGTGTCGCGAACAGATTCTGGATGACATGCATAGAAAGTCTGGAGGTTGGATATGAGCTGGTCCACGAAACGTTTTTCGATCTGGGTGGGGATTTTTGCCTTACTCGGGTCGCTCCCGGTATCTGTACAGGCAGTTCCCGCGTTTGCTCGTCAGATTGGCGTTGCCTGTAATACCTGCCACTTCCAGCATTTCCCAATGCTGAATAGTTTCGGGCGCGCTTTCAAAGGCACCGGGTTTTCGATGAGCGGCACGCCAAATATCGAGAGCGAGCATTTCTCGCTACCGAGCACCTTGAATATGGCGCTATTTACGAATATCCGCTATCAAAAGTCGAATGGCTCGAAAGCCGCAGGGAAAGTCACCTCCAACAATGGCGAGTTGTCGATCCCTGCCGAAACCTCTTTATTTATCGGAGGCAGGGTCAACGAGTATATGGGGGCTTTGGTCGAAGGCGATTTTGGCGGTGGCGGCGCTGCTTCCGGCGCAGGATTCCTGGCCAGTCTGAAACTGCCCTTGACCTATCAGTTGAATGACGAATGGCGCCTTGGCTTGGTGCCATTTACGTCGGGACTTGGGCCAGCCTATGCCTTCGAAACCCTGAATACGGGCGCTGTCGGCAACCAAGTCATGAACCTCGTGCATCCAACGGCGATGTCCGCCTCTCAGTATATTCAGGTGGGCGCTGGAACGACGTATAACGACTATGGTGGTGATGCAGAGGGCATCGGCGGCTATGCTGAATCGACCTTGGGTTTCGTAACATTGGCACGCTGGTCGCCGAACCATATTACGCTCTACAGCGATAATCCGGCCGCCGAGGAGGCTAACTCCGCCTACGTTCGCGCCGCGCTTACCCCGATGTTGTTTGGCTGGGATACCGGCTTTGGCTTACAGGTTATTTCTGGCGAGGCGTCAGTTGTAGACGCCGGTACGGCCACCCCCGTACGCACCAAAGCCTACATGCTGGATGCTCAAATTCAGGGCCTCTTGGGAGATGTCCCTCTGGGCGTCTACTTTGGCTACGGCATCGCGCCCAAGACTGCTGCCAACGATCTTCCCAACCTGTATAACCCGAACCCTGACCGAAAATGGGCGGCCTCGCTAGCGATAGAGGCTGGCGTCATCAACAATGGTCGGGGTACCGTGCAGTTTGCATACCGGCGCGCAGACAACGGACAGACCAATTGGAGTCGCGATGACACACTCACCCTGGCGTTGACCTATATCTATACTGATAACGTGCAGATGAGTCTGATCCATACCGTTTTTAAGGGCGGTGCTCATGACTCAGAAAACCCCTCGCCACTACCCCTGGCGGGCGGTGCAAGCGGAGCAGGTAATCAGCTTACATCGTTGAATCTGGCGATCGGTTACTAGTAAACCTGTGGTGGCCTGTGCGCAATGCGCCTAGGCCTCGTCGACAACAGTATATATAGGTATATATAGCGTCGCTGAGTAGCGATGTCTTGCAGTCGTCGTCCCGGACCCATATCCTACTGGTTCGGGACGATGGATTTATTAGGGGCCACGGATGTTTGTCCAGCCCGACATGATTCAAGCCGTGATGCTCGGCTCAACCCGTGAGCGCCACAAACAATTTTCCGGCAGTCCTTGACAGTCCTCCATATTGTCCCTAAAATCTCGCCTCTTCGCCGATCCCTAAATGTGATCCGGCGCAACTAGAACATTTTTCCATGTCCGTGTGCCCACGCTATTGAGGATTCCCTTGCGTACGGGTACCCGGACTTGTTTTTCGTACGGGGATATTCTAAATGGCGACAATCAATCAGCTGGTACGCAAACCGCGCGCTCGTAAGGTGGCAAAGAGCACCGTGCCTGCCCTGGAGGGCTGCCCGCAGAAACGAGGCGTTTGTACGCGTGTCTACACCACGACCCCGAAGAAGCCGAACTCGGCGCTTCGTAAAGTGGCTCGTGTCAGGCTGACCAACGGCATGGAAGTCACGACCTACATTGGTGGCGAGGGCCACAACCTTCAGGAGCACTCGGTGGTCCTGATTCGCGGGGGCCGTGTCAAGGATCTTCCTGGTGTGCGTTACCACACGGTTCGCGGAACATTGGACACCTCCGGTGTCGCCAGTCGTCGGCAGGGTCGTTCAAAGTACGGTGCCAAACGGCCCAAGTCCTAATCGAGATCAGTTCGCCTTTATTGCGGGATAGTTTTTATGCCTAGAAGAAGAGTTGTTGCCAAGCGTGAAATTCTACCGGATCCCAAGTACGGGAACCAGGTGTTGGCCAAGTTCATCAATATGGTTATGGAGAGCGGCAAGAAGTCGATCGCAGAGACGATCGTCTATGGCGCCCTTGATCAGGTTTCTGAGAAGCGTAAAGCGGGCGAGCCTCTAGACGCGTTCGTGCAGGCGTTGGATAATATTCGCCCGCTTGTCGAGGTCAAGTCTCGCCGTGTGGGTGGCGCGACCTATCAGGTGCCCATTGAGGTTCGTGGTGATCGTGGCCAGGCCTTGGCGATGCGTTGGCTCGTAGATGCTGCGCGCAAGCGTGGAGAGAAGTCCATGGGTCTGCGGCTTGCCGGCGAGATTGTCGATGCCGTTGAGCATCGTGGCTCGGCCGTCAAGAAGCGTGAGGATACGCATCGCATGGCCGAGGCCAACAAGGCCTTCTCGCATTACCGCTGGTAGGCTGACGGTAATCAGGATAAATAATTGTGGCCCGCGCAACTCCAATCGAACGTTATCGCAATGTCGGCATCATGGCGCACATCGATGCAGGCAAGACGACGACGACTGAGCGCGTGCTCTATTACACCGGGGTCTCCCACAAGATTGGTGAGGTTCACGATGGTGCTGCGACCATGGATTGGATGGCGCAGGAGCAGGAGCGGGGAATCACGATTACCTCTGCCGCGACCACTTGTTTTTGGTCAGGTATGGAGAAGCAGTATCCGCAGCATCGTATCAATATTATTGATACGCCGGGACACGTCGATTTCACGATCGAGGTAGAGCGCTCCTTACGTGTGCTTGATGGCGCCTGTGCCGTGTTTTGCGCCGTTGGTGGCGTAGAGCCCCAGTCTGAGACGGTGTGGCGCCAGGCTAATAAGTATGGTGTTCCACGGATTGCCTTCGTCAACAAGATGGACCGCGCCGGCGCCGACTTTTTGCGCGTGATTGATCAGGTTAAAACCCGCCTGGGGGCCAACCCGGTGCCGGTTCAATTACCGATCGGCGCCGAAGATACCTTTGAAGGTGTTATTGACCTGATCAAGATGAAGGGCATTTACTGGGGAGAGGCCAATATGGGGATGGCCTTCGAAGAGCGCGATATCCCGGCAGATATGGTCGCCGAGTGTGAAGAGTGGCGCGAGCACATGGTCGAAAGTGCCGCCGAGGGCCATGATGAACTCATGGATAAATACCTTGAAGGCGCGCCTCTATCGGCAGAAGAGATACAGAAGGGGCTGCGCGCGCGCACCTTGTCGTGTGAGATAGTCCCGGCCTTCTGTGGTTCGGCGTTTAAGAACAAGGGCGTACAGGCGATGCTCGATGGGATCATCGATTATATGCCGAGCCCTATCGATATTCCGGCGATCAACGGTGTGCTCGATGATGCCGCCGAGACGCACGCTGAGCGCCACGCCTCGGACGAAGAGCCTTTTGCAGCGCTGGCATTTAAGATTGCCACCGACCCATTTGTCGGTTCATTGACGTTTTTTCGGGTCTATTCGGGAGTCATTTGTTCTGGTGACTCCGTCTACAATCCGATTAAGGGCAAGCGGGAGCGTATCGGCCGTCTGGTGCAGATGCATGCCAATAGCCGTGAAGAGATTAAAGAAGTCTGCGCCGGTGACATTGCCGCAGCCATCGGCCTAAAGGATGTTACCACCGGTGAGACGCTGTGTGATCAGAGCCATGTGATCACGCTGGAACGCATGGAGTTTCCCGAGCCAGTGATCTCGGTGGCCGTTGAGCCCCGAACACAGGCCGATCAGGAGAAGATGGGTATTGCACTGGGCAAGCTGGCCCAGGAGGACCCGTCTTTCCGTGTTCATACCGATGAGGAGTCCGGCCAGACGATCATCTCGGGTATGGGCGAGCTTCATCTCGATATCATCATCGATCGTATGAAGCGTGAATTTAACGTTGCGGCTAACGTCGGAGCGCCTCAGGTGGCCTATCGTGAGGCGATTCGCAAGACGGTAGAGCAGGAAGGCAAGTTTGTGCGCCAGTCCGGCGGGCGAGGGCAGTATGGCCACGTCTGGTTGCGACTAGAGCCTCTGCCCGCCGGGACTGGATACGAGTTTGTCAACGGAATTGTTGGTGGCGCCGTGCCCAGAGAGTACATCCCGTCGGTCGACAAGGGCGTGCAGGAGCAGATGGAAAACGGCGTTATCGCTGGTTTCCCGCTTGTGGACTGCCGGGTTACATTGTTCGATGGTTCGTATCACGATGTTGACTCTAGCGAGATGGCGTTTAAGATTGCCGGCTCCATGTGTTTCAGGGATGCCGTTGCAAACGCGAACCCGACCATCCTTGAGCCCGTGATGAGCGTCGAGGTTGTGACGCCCGAAGACTACATGGGTGATGTGATGGGTGATCTCAATCGTCGCCGGGGCATTCTGTCCGGGATGGAAGATTCACCCGCAGGCAAGCAGATTCATGCCGAGGTCCCGCTGTCTGAGATGTTCGGCTACGCGACCGATCTACGGTCCGCGACGCAGGGAAGGGCGAGCTACAGCATGGAATTCGCTAAATACGCAGAGGCGCCGTCGACCGTTTCAGACGCCATTGTTAAAAAGAATTCGTAATTAACCTGGGTTTGTTCCCAAACAAACGCATAGAAGAGGAAGAAAGCAGTGTCCAAGGCAAAATTTGAGCGTACGAAACCGCACGTCAATGTGGGAACGATTGG
>CAZASZ010000081.1:0-6102 GCA_964487925.1 uncultured Gammaproteobacteria bacterium | reverse complement strand
TTCTTTCAAAATACACTGTAAATTACGGTCCCGATGCTGTATTAGGACGATTTTAAGTTACGGATTCAGGTCCTCCTTAACTAATAATGTGTGGCAGGAATCTCGAAAGGTCCTGCGTGATCTGATTAGTGTCCTCGCGAATAGAGATCCCTGCGGGCTCACCGTCGACCAACCAAGATCCGACTAGGGTATGGTTCTCGTCAAACCTCGGCAGGGGGTGGTAGGCTTGCAAAATATAGCCTTCCGCTCCGTAGGGACCAGTGACAGCCTGTAGGGTATTGCCGTTTTCGACGATGCTGATATTGGACCCTTCTCGCGAGAAAAGCGGTTTGCGAACATATCGTGTCAGTTCGCTGGCTTTTGAATCTCCCTCGAAATAGGCTGGCAGCAGATTAGGATGCCTAGGAAACATTTCCCACAGCAGCGGAAGAAGCGCCTTGTTGGAAAGAACCGCCTTCCAGAAGGGTTCAATGAATTGGGTGTTGGATGTTAGCAGTAGTCTTCCGAACGACTCCTCAAACATGAATTCAAGGGGGTATAGCTTGAAGATCCGCTCAATAATTTGATCGTCAAGGTCAGTCAAAACATCGCCTTCCCCGTAGCCAATGTCATCAACATAAACGAATTTGGTATCAATCCCGGATTCCCGTGCGCAATCCTCAAGATATTGGACAGTACCCCTGTCTTCTTCGGAACCCTCGCAGCATGAAAAATGGAGTGGCCCACCGAGGCTGTTTGCTTCTATCGTAGAGAAACGAGCAACCAATTTTTCTTGCAGCGAGTTGAATTGGTCTGTTTGTTCTGGAAGCTCCCCTGCCTTAATCATGTCGTCGAGCCAGACCCATTGCCAAAATCCCGTTTCGTACAGGCTGGTTGGCGTGTCAGCATTATTTTCATAGAGCTTTGCCGGGCTTTTTCCATCGTAGGCAAAATCGATACGGGAATAGAGGCTTGGGTCGCGATTCATCCATGACGTTCGGACAAGATCCCAAAAAGGTTCAGGGATACTAAATTTCTTGAGCAACCGTCCGTCATGAACAACACGATCTACAACCTGGAGACACATTTGATGGATCTCGGCGGTTGGTTCTTCCAAGTCCTTTTCGATCTGTTCAATCGTAAATGCGTAATAGGCACGCTCGTCCCAATAAGATTCTCCCCACATCGTGTGGAATTTAAAGCCGTACTCGGCGGCTTTTCTTTTCCATTCTGGACGTTCTTGGGTTTTGATCCGTTGCATTTTGAATTTCGCTATAAAGTTGATGGGTTTTGAGGGCGGTTACCCGCCCCAGCCACCACGGCCGAAAGAGGCCTTTGCCGACGCGATTGAGCCAAAACCGCCCCGTGATATGGTGCGCGTGACCCTCGGTTTGGGCTTGAAGCTGTTAGTGCTGACCCGCGCTGTCCTGGATCGTGTGCTGCCATACGATGTGCCATCGGCGCCATACCAGCCACCGTAGACGGACGATCCTCGACGATGGGACGTGTAGACAGGTTGAGGCACATAGCCGCTATGGCCATTGAGGGCATTAGCGATCATATACCCTGCCATCATCGGCATGAACCAGCCGCCACCGCCATTATGGTTCTGATGCGAGACGCATTGGTCACGACCAAATTCAGCGGCACAATCGTTGAAGGTCCGAAAGCGGGGGGCGGTGCGCTCAGCTTCGACCTTTGCCTTCTGGTAGGCATCGATGCACATTTGGTGATTATCGGGGTTCGCGGCTTCGCATTCCTCGAGTGTCGTGTAGACCGTCGCGGTTTCAGATGAACTGCAACCCGCGAGGATCATCGAAATGGTGGTTGCGATCAAGGACCGCTTCACGGCCGTGCCTTTCCGCATTTTGGAAAGGTCGATGTTCGCACTTCGTTTTGTCATCCTTTTCATGACTATCCTCCTTTAGTACGTCATGCATGCGGCGTTCAGGAGACCAACGCCCACAGAGACGGCGGCAAGAACGATGCCTGCGGGCACTTCGTCAGCCTTAATCCGATCGCCAATCTTGGGCATAAAAAACCGGACAATCAGGAAGGCAAAGAGTTGCGCGATGAGCGCGACAATCGACCAAATGGCGAAGTCCAAAGCAGATACGGAGTTCGAAGCGGCGCCGGCGACAGCAATACAAAACCCGATAATAGCGCCGGACACCCCGATTGCGGCGGCGGTATTCTTTTCCTTGATCAACGCGAATTCATCGTACGGCGTTGCCCATGTATAGACTTGCTTGAAGGCCACCAAAAGGATGACGGAAATCCCAAAATAGGCCACGAAACCGCCAAGCCCCATGAGTGAATGAGTCAATGCTTCCATTTGTTGCTCCTTTTTATGTGGTGGGTGGGTTAACTGATAACCGCGAAATCAGCTTGGTTGATATCGATTCCAGTGCTGGTGACCAAGCATCGATCGGCGTTATTGCCGATGATTTGCTCTTCTCCGGACACCATCAAATACTCCAGCAAACCTTCTTGTGCTTGCCGTTCGTACAACATGACAAATTGATCGGCCGACGTCGTCTTCTCGTTTTCTCTGTAGGTGGTCTCCGTCATTGCAATCGGAGGGTTTCGTTCGCCGGTTACTTGCCAAGTCCGTGCGAAAGACTTTTCGTCCAACATGTAGGTGGGCCGACTGATTTCGTTTTCGATTTGACGGTTCCATTCAAGGTCGGATCCAATGCCCCTCGTCTCGTAAAAGAAAAAGAGCTTTCCATCGGTGATATGGCTTTCCGTCATCCCGGCTTCAAGCGCGAATTGCAAAAAGCCGTCGGTATCGGTGTAGTAACGAAGTAGCCGAGTCGTTTCATCCAGCTTAACAACCCCAACAGCCTGAATCAGGTGAATCTTCCCGACATTCTGAAAGGTTGTTGCGCCGTCAATCAGCCGCAATTTGAGATCATTGAGTTCAATGGATCCACCCAGGCGCAGCCCCATAAGCTCAGGGACATGAGAATAATCGGGATGATCTTCTGTGGGTTTTGAAGTAAAAAACTTCTTAACGGAATCAAACACGGAAAGCTTCCCAATCAAAGTTGATTCGTTGTTTGGCAATGTAGTAAATAGTTTCACCGCCGCGCACCAGTCGATCAAGTTCTGGATTAATTGCGATTGCTTGACGGGGGTTTTCGGCTACGCCGATAAGCGTGGCGTTATGGCGGGATTTAAACCCTTCAAACAGAGCGTCAACGGTAACGGGTTCTGAATGATCAGGAAGGACAGTGGCATATTGAGTCATCCCATGATCGCCATTCAAAAGCTCTTGGTGTAAGGCGCTCGAACCGGGGTCCATGATCGCCTTGGCCTGCATTTCGATTGCAATAGACGGCATGCATTCAACACCCGGGCAGTGTTGCCGCAATAGGTCACCCAGGCTGTCTTCACTTAGATACACAATTGTGTGCGCATTTGGATTGACACTGTGGCAATACAGCGCTGTCGTCATTGTGGTGTCGTCGGTCGGCGTGCTGATGATAATGCCGGAGGCCTTGTCGATAGCGGCTCTCTGCATTTCATCGTTATCGATAAACGAAGACACCCGCACAAAACCGATTTCTTCCGGCATCGGGTTTTCGATGTCATCGGTGACGCACAATACGATTTTCCGCTGATGATTGTTCTTGGACTCATGCACAAGCAATCGCAGCAACTGCACCGACTTATGCCCGTTCCATCCGATCACGAGTATGTGACTTTCAACATGCATTGGCTTTAAACCCCTTAGTCCACGCTTCCATTGATTGATCATAAATCCAGCGACATTACCAATAAGCATGGCAAAAATGCCGAGACCAAACGGGATCACAAAAAGCGCCACGATCAATTTACCGAAAAAGGATGCTGGCGCTGCGTCTCCGTACCCAACGGTTGAGGCCGTAACAATAGTCCAATAGAGGAAATTATTAGGGTCGGTTAGCTGGCTTTCTCCAGCGAGCCAGAGAAGCGCCCAAGTCATCCCGAGATAGCTGGCAAGGGCGACAGAAACCCCTTGCCAGCTAGGGGACAAAAAGTATCGAATCATGAAGTACTTTATTTTTAGCAATACATACATGTCGACACGCTCCGTTTAGGCTGTCTTCAGGCTCGCCAAAATGTCGTCAGCGGACTTTGTGGTTTTGCCGATTCCTGCAGCGGCCATTCGAGCCTTAAGGTTGTCACCGGATTCATCCGAGGCAAGCTCCTGAGCCGCTTCAATTTCGGCTTGGCGCTGCCCTTGGCGCTCCTGAATACGTTCCAGAGAGGACACCGCCGTTTTCATCTTGGAGTTGGCGCCCAGGTGCCGAGAGGCGACAGCCGCTTGAGCGTTCTGGACGGATGCTGTGGCCTTGACGGTGTCAATGCGCTGCTTCATGTGACGCATATTGAGCTTGGCATCAGCGATTGACTTGCGGATCTGGGCGCTGGAGTTGGTGAACTGGCTCAGAAACTGTTCCTCGGTGTCCTTTTGCCCCTGCAGATCAGCGATCTTGCTGGCGATTTCGCGCGCAAGGTCTTCATCGTCCTTGTTGAGCGCTTGCCGGGCATACCCCATATGTTCTTCGATCGACCCCGAAAGATCGTTAACCTTGCGTTCAGCCAGCTTTTGCTTGGCGATAATGGTGGTCAGGGCTTCTTCCGACCGGCGCAGTTCGTTCTCGGCATCACGCATTTCCTGTTCGAGGATGCGAATACTTTGATTGTCGGCCACGGCTTCAGCCGCTTCATTGATACCGCCTTTTAGCGCGGTAAAGAGCTTTGCGAATACGCTCACAGTGATACCTCCTGGGTGTCGTAGTGTGGCTTAGTGGAGATGAGGGCTGTAGGCCGTCAACATATCCGAGATGTTCTGGTACAGCGCCTCCACTTCAATAAGGATGGACTCCTCTTTGGATTGGGAGGACAAGGCACCAAAGGCGGTGTAATAGTCCAGGTCGTTGACGCGCCGAACACCCACCGTGCTCAGCGGGAAGGCCGCATGCGTGCGCAGTATCTCGTCGTTTAGCGCCGCGGTGTCCTTGACCTGCGTATGCGGAAAAAGCAGCGCCTCCACGAGAATCTGCTCGCCGGAAACGGTCAAGTAGGATTCGATCCCGTCTTCATTGGTGATGACAATCGCATCACCTTCGAGGGTGCTAACATAGTCATCGAGCTGCTCAAAAAGGGCCAGCAGCGCTGCCATTGTCCATACCATGAATGAATCTCCAGTTATGAATAGTTGTTAGATTTGCCAACTGCGAGTTAATTATAGTACTCTTGGCGCGAAATGCAACATATCTTTTACATTCGCAACGCATAAGAGATTAAAGCACAATGCCGGATAATCAGGGGAATCTTTGGAGAATCACCGTCACCAGGCTAATTCGGGCCGAAATGACCAAGCGCGGAATAGGGTACACAGACCTATCCCTTGCATTGAAAAGCCTCGGTGTCGATCAATCGGAGGCTAACTTACGCAATAAAGTGAACCGTGGAATTCTTGGCGCCGATTTGTTTTTGCAAATATTTCAGGCAATGAAGGTTTCGGAGTTGGCGATGGCCGAAGTCAGAAAGATATACGAGAATACCGCTAATGCTTCGTGACTTTCAGTTTTTGGCCCGGGCCAGGTCGATGGTTTTCGAGCCGGTCGGTTTTGAATTCGATGGGCTGGACATCGCCACCCGTTCGAGTCTTCAGGAAGAGGGTAAAATGGAAGGTTCGTTAGCAATAGCCTGATGAGCCTGAGACGGATTACAGGCTCCAAGAATTTTGGGCACTTCTAAAAACTCGATCAAGCCGATGATGGCAAGGCGTAAACGAGCGAAAAAGCACAGTTTACACGGCGTAAATGAGCATTTTGAGCGCGTTTACAACGCGGCCAGCGCGGTTTCAGCGAGTTTTTAGAGGTATCCTTGAATCTTTATTCCTGAGAGGGTGGGACGTAAGGCTTACCCACTCGACCAGAGGAAGAGCTGCCCTGTCATTAGCAATCCCTCCTGACACCAGGCTGTGGTAAGTCCAGCACCCTGTCTACCTTAACTTTCGTGCTCAAAAAAACGCCTACCAACACGGGCTACCGTTAATGGATGTCAGAAAACCTTACACTTATTGACTCAGCCAGAATGCGGAATTACATTATCATTATGATTTTT
>CAZASZ010000080.1:0-6223 GCA_964487925.1 uncultured Gammaproteobacteria bacterium | reverse complement strand
CGGTGGAAATCCGTATGAATAGTTGCAATGTCGCTATTCGTTGCCGAAGCGCAATGAAGGTCTATTGTACTTGGAGAGTGCCGTCAGATCGCGGGATGTCCGTTATGGGGCAAGGGACGCGCTGATTTTACCAAAGTGATCATTGAATATCATAAATACTAACGTTTAAAAGGTTTTTACATGACAGATCGAAATAATGCCGGGGCGCGTGATATCACGGATATCCCGAACGTGGGTAAAATGGCTGACGACGTCGTAGGTGGGATACAGCGTCACTATGTTCGCACCCTTGGGCAGGATGGCAGGCATCATTCAAGCCACTATGAATATCAGGCGCTGGCCTATACCATTCGTGACCGTCTCATGGAGGGCTGGAAAAATACGCGCCTTTCGGAGTCTGCCAGCGAAGGTAAGCGCGCATATTACCTGTCGTTGGAGTTCTTGATGGGGCGCACGCTTGGTAATGCCATACTCAACCTGGATTTGGAAGAGCAGGTTGCAGAGGCCTTGCACGCCTTGGGCCTGGCTCAGGAAGAGATGATAGCTGAGGAACTCGATAAGGGGCTGGGGAATGGAGGCTTGGGTCGTTTGGCCGCCTGTTTTATGGATAGCTGTGCCACCTTGCAATTGCCTGTCAGAGGGCACGGTATTCGTTATGAATACGGGATGTTTCGTCAGTGCATTAATGATGGCTACCAGGTCGAGGAACCCGACAACTGGCTTCGACATGGCAATGTATGGGAGATCAGCCGTCCTGAATTTACTCAGCGTATCCATTTCGGCGGTCGTACAGAACAATATCATGATGATCAAGGTGTTAAGCATGTACGCTGGGTCGATACCCACGATGTCCTCGCAGTGCCATATGACAATCCTATCCCCGGGTACCGGAACGGAACAATCAATACCCTGAGACTATGGAAAGCGGAAGCGACGGATGAGTTTGATCTCGATGAATTCAATGCGGGTTGTTATTCCGATGCCGTTTCTTCAAAAAACGAGGCCGAGAAGATTTCCATGGTCCTTTATCCGAACGATGCCAGCGAAGACGGTAAGGAGCTTCGGCTAAAACAACAATATTTTCTGGCGTCCTCCAGTATCCAGGACGTGTTACGCAACTGGATCAAAGTCCATGGGGCGGATTTCAACCAGTTCGCGGAAAAGAATTGTTTCCAACTGAATGATACCCATCCGGCGATCTCGGTTGCTGAAATGATGCGCATCTTCGTCGATGAATACTGCCTGGAATGGACTGTCGCCTGGGACATCACCACCAAGACCATGGCGTATACCAATCACACCTTGTTGCCAGAGGCCCTCGAGAGATGGCCGGTTTCCCTCTTTGGGCGTTTATTGCCCAGGATCTTGGAGATTATCTATAAGATCAACGCAAACTTCCTTGCTGAAATAGAGAAAAAGTGGCCTGGTGATATCAATCGAATGGCCCGCATGTCGATCATTGAGGAAGGTCATATTCAGCAGGTACGCATGGCCTATCTGGCCATCGTGGGTAGTTTCTCGGTCAATGGCGTCGCGCAATTGCATTCCGACTTGTTGGTCGAAGGCTTGTTTTCGGATTTTTATGCCTTGTGGCCGGGAAAATTCAATAACAAGACCAACGGCGTGACTCAGCGACGCTGGCTGGCCTGGTGCAACAAGCCACTTACTCGCCTTATCAAGCAGACCATAGGTGAGGATTGGGTGACTGACCTCGAACAGCTGCGCAAGCTTGCACCTTATGCCGACGACGCAGCGTTTCGTCAGCGATGGGCGGACTGCAAGTTGGAGAACAAAAAACGGTTGGTTACTTATATTGAAAGGATTTGTGGCATATCGATCAAGCCAACGATGTTGTTTGATATTCAGGTGAAGCGTATTCATGAATACAAACGGCAGCTATTGAATATCTTGCATGTAATTCACCTGTACAACCGAATTCGTCGCGGTGATACGGCGAACTGGACGCCACGCTGTGTCTTAATAGGTGGTAAGGCCGCACCCGGATACTACATGGCCAAGCAGATCATTAAGTTGATCAACAGCGTCGGCCACACCGTCAATAATTATTCTGACGCGGACGACAAACTGAAATGTGTATTCCTTCCGAACTACGGTGTCTCGGCAATGGAGGTCATTGCCCCTGCTGCCGACCTTTCCGAGCAGATTTCCACGGCCGGAAAAGAGGCATCCGGCACGGGTAACATGAAGTTCATGATGAACGGCGCGCTCACGATAGGCACACTGGACGGCGCCAATATTGAGATCCGTGAAGAGGTCGGTGATGAAAACTTTTTTCTGTTCGGATTGACCGCAGACGAGGTGGAACAAACTCGCGGCCACTATGATCCCAGTGCAATTATTGCTGGCGATGAAGATTTTCGGCAAGTGATGTCTTTACTGGAAAGCGACCATTTCAACGTGGGCGAACCCGGGCTGTTTCGATCCATCATCGACGCCATTAAGAGTCCTCATGACCCTTGGCTCGTAGCCGCCGATTTTCGAGCGTATGTTGATGCCCAACAACGCGTCAGCGACGCGTATCAAAACCAGAACGACTGGCAACGCATGAGTGTGTTGAATACGGCCTTCAGCGGGAAGTTTTCAACCGACAGGACCATGCGGGACTACAATCAGGAAATCTGGAAGCTGGAGCCTGTTCGTCCGCCGAAGTAAGTGAGGCGATAAATGTTTATATCTATATGAAATTAAACAATGTTGAATGTTGGTTTTGCTCTCTCGCTCCTTGATGGGGAGAGGGTTGGGGTGAGGGGTGAAGGCTCCGAGGTTGTTTCATGAGCCCTCACCCTAACCCTCTCCCAGTTTGGGAGAGGGGACAATCGGCCGTGCGGCCGATCAATCCGGCTGTTAGCCGTAACCCAAAGCCACCAGCTTTAGCCGGTGGAGTATTCACTTCCCCACTCAACCGCTGGCGCAAGTACGCACATCCCTGTGCGCATCCGCGAGACAGTCTAGCGGCGGCCGCCCCGTCTGCCATTCTTGGGACGGTCTTCGTTGACCTTGAGCGTTTGATCCTTGTAGGTTTTGCCGTTGAGGCCGGAGATGGCGGCACGCGCTTCATGGCCCTCCATCTCAATAAAACCAAATCCCTTGCACTTGCCGCTAAACACATCTATAACCAGTTTAATGGAGCGCACCTTACCAAACTGAGAAAACAGCTCTTTGACATCGGTTTCGGTCGCGTTCGAGGCTATGCCGCCAACAAATAGCTTTATCAATGTGATTCCCTCTCTCTATGATTAACCGGCCGCGGCACGGCGTTGTGAATGCCATAAGTTGGTGTATCGAAGCCCGGCCCGGAAATGGCGCGCAGGATTTCGGCGCCCAAGTCGAGCGATGGAAATGACATTAGTAACAAGTGCTCCTGTAGCGGATTGTCAGGGCGTGTGTCCTGAAATCAATAATAGTGCGCGGGAAGACATGCCCGTATATGGCTTGAAAGTACCGGGGAAGAAAGAAAAGGCTGTCTGATGGAGACTTCGGTTCTACTAGGTACCGCGAGCAGCGATTAATGATGTGCTGCCCTGCAACAAACTGTGGCCGGACTATAGCACAGCTTGTCGCACCGGCCTAACGGCCCGCTTTTTTATTGAATGTTTCCCCCTGTGAACTAAATTTCTCAAGCCTTGTTTATCGATGGCGCGGTTTTGCGCGGTGGGTCGGTTCGGTCTGCAACGGATCATCCGGCCAGTAGTGTTTCGGGTAGCGCCCCTTCATCTCCTTTTTGACTTCGCGATAACTTCCCTGCCAAAAACCTTCTAGGTCCTGGGTAACCTGCAGAGGTCTTCGCGCCGGCGACAATAAGTGTACCAACAGTTTTACCTTGCCAGAGGCAATCACCGGGGTGTCTGTCGCGCCGAACATCTCCTGCAGGCGCACTGCCATAATGGGTGGGTCATTGTCGTAATCGATAACGATGCGGGATCCACTCGGTACCTGAATCTGGAGCGGCGCCTGTTCATTGAGCTGGCGCTGCTGTGGCCACGGGAGTAGGGAGTTTAGCGCCGCTTGTAGATCGAGCCGGCTGAGATGGCTCAGGCGGCTCATGCCGCTGAGAAAAGGCGCCAACCACTTCTCAAGCGTTTGCAACAACTGCTCGTCCGAAACATCGGGCCACTGATCGGTCTCAATCCGATGCAGGAATTGCGCGCGCTGCTGCCAGTTTCGGTTCTTTTTGCTCCATGGCAGGCAATCAATCCCGGTCTGGCGAATGCCTTCGATCAGCGCGGCACATATCTGCTCGGGGTCTGGATCGTTTAGCGGTTGTTCTTCCAGCACGAGTGCCCCGAGGCGACGCTGTTGCGCGGCAAGTACTGCGTTCTCTCGGGCTACCCAGCGGAGCGACGCGCTGGTGTCGATCAGGTCTGCGAAATACTCCTCGATCTGATCGATTCCGATGGCTGCCGCAATATGGATACCGGCCTCGCGCTCACCTGCGGAAATGTCGGCTATAACGAGTTGGGGCTCGTCGGCTAGCGGCTCGTATTCGATGAACAGTGCACCGCGGCCGTTGGCCAACAGGTAACGGTTATCCTTGCCGGGGCGACGTCGGGCAATGCGGTCAGGATAGGCATAGCCGAGCAGCACACCGGTAAGCTCGGGATCAACTGCTTTGCTCTTGATGCCCAATTGCTGTTGCCATTGGCGTGCAGATTGCTTCACTTGGCGCAGCGTTCCCGGGCTGGCCCCTCGATCATCTCCGTGTAACAGCGCCAGACGGCTGCGCAGATCGCTGTTGCGGGTTTCGGATTTGCGCAGCAGGTCCCGTTCCGACAATAGCGCCGCGATGTTGCAAGCAAGTTGGCCGGCGCCTATCTTGACGCCCTGCAATATCATATGAGCGAGGCGCGGATGCATCGGCAGGTTGGCCATGCGTTTGCCGTGATCGGTGATACGCTGTTCGCGATCCAGCGCGCCGAGCTGCTGCAATAGTTCGACAGCTTGGCTGTAAGTGGCCTGAGGCGGTGGGTCGAGCCACGACAATCGCGTCGCATCGCGGCAGCCCCAGCGGGCCAGTTCAAGCGCCAGTGGCGCCAAGTCGGCTTCGAGGATTTCAGGAGGGCTTTGCGCCAACAGATGTCGTCCCTCGGGCCAGAGGCGATAACAGATACCCGGTTCCAGGCGTCCGGCCCGACCACGGCGCTGCTCGGCCGAGGCCTGAGAGATGTTGACCGTCTCCAGTCGCGTCAGGCCGGTGGCTGGTTCGAAGCGCGGCGTGCGCGCCAGTCCAGCATCGACGACGATGCGAATCCCTTCGATCGTGAGACTGGTCTCTGCGATGTTGGTGGCGATCACCACTTTGCGTTTACCCTTGGGCGCCGGTTGTATGGCCAGATCCTGGGCCTCCAGCGAGAGGTCGCCGTAGAGTGGCGCGATTAGGATGTCATCATCGGATGCGTGAGACCGTAACAGTTGCTCGACACGACGGATCTCGGCGGCGCCGGGTAGAAACAGCAATGCGCTGCCAGGTTCATTTTTGAGTGCATCGAGCGCCACTGTAGCGACATGTTGCTGTAACTGTTGACGCGACGCACGCGGTGGCGGCGCGTCGTAACGTATTTCGACGGGGATGCTGCGTCCCATGCTGGTAACGACGGGGGCGTCGCCCAGCAGTTTGGCCGTCGCGAGTCCGTCGAGCGTGGCTGACATCACCAGCAACTTCAGATCATCTCTCAGTGCGGCCTGGCTCTCCAGGCAGAGCGCCAGCCCCAGGTCGGACTGAAGGCTGCGTTCGTGAAATTCATCGAAGATTACAAGGCCGACACCTGACAATTCCGGGTCCCCTTGCAGCATGCGGGTCAGCACGCCTTCGGTAACGACTTCGATGCGCGTAGTGGGGCCTACCCGGCTGTCGAGTCGCACCCGATAACCGATCGTTTGTCCGGCTTTCTCTCCCAGGCTGTCAGCCATGAAATGGGCGGCGTTGCGCGCCGCCAGGCGGCGTGGTTCGAGCATGAGGATTTTATTTCTGGCGAGCCAGGCCTCGTTCAGCAATGCGAGTGGCACACGCGTGGTCTTGCCGGCTCCCGGTGGCGCTTGCAGCACGACGTTGGCATGATTGCCGATGGCCCGATGGAGGTCGGGCAGGATCTGTTCTATGGGCAATGTCATGGCGCCTATGTTACATGCGCCGGGGCGGTATTGATAAAGCGACCGCTAGCCGATCAGCCAAACCGAATGTTAGCGATAGGGCGTTGGGATGGGT
>CAZASZ010000079.1:0-6513 GCA_964487925.1 uncultured Gammaproteobacteria bacterium | reverse complement strand
AGCGCGTTTACAACGCGGCCAGCGCGGTTTCAGCGAGTTTTTAGAGGTGTCCATAGCAAACAGAAACTAATGGCAGGTACGGTAACATGCGGGACTCATTCATTCTCCTCCCGGCACAACGCCCAGAGGATAACCACTTACTTCGAATTCCGTCTGATGTTCTGGAACAGGACGCCTTTCGGCTGGTCACGGCCCTGGCTGCAGAACTGGATGAAGGTTCCGGAGCGGACAATACGCGCGAACTCCTGGAACGCCTGACGGAAAAGGGTTTCACAGAGGCCCCCCTGGTCGTCGGTCCGCAGATCACCTGAACCGCACCAGGATTACTATGCAGCAAGACACACGCTTTCCGGCGCACGAAACCCTATTGACCGCAGTTCCCGAGTCGAACCCTCCCGAGCGAACCTGCCGACACCAACCACAACAGACCCACATCGAAAAACTCAATGAGGACGCCCGTGGCCTCGCCCGCCACGAGGGCAAAGTCACCTTCATCGAAGGCGCACTGCCCGGCGAGACCGTAACCTTCTGTCTTGCGGCGCAACGCGCCAATTACGACACGGGCTGGACGATCACGGTCGACGAACCGTCCCCGGACAGGGTCGAACCCGGCTGTCCGCACTTCGGCATCTGCGGCGGTTGCAGTCTGCAACACCTGGCGGCGCCTGCTCAGATCCATGCCAAGGCGGCCATTCTCGAGGAGAAATTCCAGCAATTCGGCCGCATTGCCCCCGATGAGTGGCTGCCGCCTATCACGGGCCCCGAATGGCACTACCGTCGCAGCGCGCGCATCGGGGCGCGATTTGTCGACAAGAAAAACAGCATCATGATCGGCTTCCGCGAACGCGCCAGCCGCTATATCGCCCCGCTACGCGGCTGTTCGGTGCTCGATAAGCGCGTCTCCGATCTGCTACCCGAACTGCATTATTTGGCCAATCAGCTGTCCTGCCGTCGACGTCTGCCGCAAATCGAGATCTCCTGTAGCGACGATATCGTCTGCATGGTCTTCCGCCACCTGACACCGCTAAACGAAAAGGACCTCGATCTGTTCAGTCGGTTTGGTCAAGACTACGACGTCCACGTCTGCACCCAACCCGGAGGACCGGAAACCATCCAGCCGGTTTGGCCGACCGAAATGCCTGAGTTGCGCTACACGCTACCGGCTTTTGACCTCGAGATGCATTACGGCCCCGCCCATTTCGTGCAGGTCAATTCCGAAGTCAACCAAGCCATGATCGGCCAGGCCATCGACCTGCTCGCCCCCGGACCCCAGGACGACCTCGCGGATCTATTTTGCGGACTCGGCAACTTCACGCTGCCATTGGCCCGCC
The DNA here is from genome assembly GCA_964487925.1 of uncultured Gammaproteobacteria bacterium. GTDB lineage: Bacteria > Pseudomonadota > Gammaproteobacteria > SZUA-140 > SZUA-140 > RI-283. Next base: position 5,182 of record CAZASZ010000079.1, on the reverse strand, counting down.
GCGCAGGACGCATTACCGGGGTCGAAAACCACGAGGGATTGTTGAAACTGGCGCGCCGAAATGCCGAATTTAACGGTGTAGAAAATGCAGATTTTCGCTGCGCCGACCTCTATGACGAGGCTGCCGCGAAACGCTTTTGGAAAGACAACGATAGCCGCCTGTTACTCCTTGACCCACCTCGCACGGGCGCCGCGGAGGCGCTAAAGCACCTACCCAAGAAACAGTTCGATCGAATTCTTTACGTCTCATGCCAGCCCGCGACGCTGGCCCGCGATTGCGAGTTCCTCGTCAACGACCGGGGCTATCGCCTTAAGGCCGCCGGCGTCATGGATATGTTTCCGCATACCAGCCACGTCGAATCGATGGCCTTGCTTGAGCGGACCTAGCCCTTCATCGCAGCCTGAATACGCGCAACCGAAACCGGCTCCGAGGTCTTGAGGTGTTGCGCGAAGATCGAGACACGTAGCTCCTCTATTTGCCAGCGCACCGAGTCATGCGCGGCTGCGACCGGATCGAGCCAACGCTTCTGCGCCCTCTCCCAGAGCGGCTGAACCTCTAGCATGCGGCGACGATCCTTTTCGGGCTCGGCATCGAGACGCTCCAGGCGGACCGCGATAGCGCGCAGGTAACGCGCATAGTGACTCAAGCGGTCACGGTCGATCGCGGCCAGGAAGCCCGGAAACAGCAATAGTTCGAGCTGGCCACGGATGTCCGTCATGGCCCTAAGCAAGGCCGGATTCTGTACCCGTTTTGTCCGCTCCCTGACCTCCTTATAGGGTGTCATGATCTCTTTCAGCAGAGCCATATAGTCCGCGAAAGCCGCCTCAATCCGTTCATGACCGTGGGCCACGTAGCGCTCAAAGGCCGCAGCGTCGCGCGGCGCCTCGATACCCTCGACGGCCATGCTGCCGGCCGCGCGCAGCAAATCGTCCAGTAAGTCACCGCCCGCGCCCAGGGTCCGATACAGCAACTCCAGACCCTGTCGGTTGGGCAGCTTGCTCCAAAGGCGGCGTGACGCATCTTTTTCCCGCAGTAAGAACAGGCGCAACGCGCCATTGTCATGGGCCCGGGCCGCCTTTTCCGGGCTGTCGATTAGCCGCAGTGCGACCTTGCGCCCCTCCTCAGCGAGAGCCGGATAGACACGGACCCGGATACCCATCTGGTCAAGTTCAAGCTCGGACGGAATCCCACCTTCCGGCAGATCCCGCGCCCAGTCGCGGATATCCTCACGCTCGATATCCGGTGTCGGCATGGCCTGCACGGCCGCCGCGATACGGCCGCCGAGACGCTCGCGGAGTTCGTCGAGGTCCCTGCCGGTCGCGACGACGGAACCCTCGGCCTCAATGACCGACACATGCATGCGCAGGTGATCCGGCAGCGTATCCGGGGACCAGGCATCGGCGGGGACATCGACATTGGTCATAGATCTCAGAGCCAAGGTCAGGGCATCCTGCAGCGAGGGCGGACGGTCTTTCTCCTCCATGGCCGCCAAACGGGCGCAAGCTGCGCTCGAGAAATCGCGTGCCGGTACGAAGTTGCGCCGCAATACCTTCGGCAGGCCCTTGATCAACGCCATGACCTTGCCCTCAAGCAGCCCCGGCACGAGCCATTCGAGACGCCGACCGTCGATCTGCTCGACAGCCATGAGGGGAATGGTCAGCGTGACCCCGTCCTCCGGTTCGCCGGGCGTGAAACGGTAGCTCAACGGGAGTTTAAGCGGTCCGATTTGCAGGGTATCAGGGAAATCGGCCGCGTCCGTATCTACGCCCGCGTCGCCGCGCAGGTTATCCTCGCTGAACAAAAGGCTCTTGCGCTCGTCCTTGGAGGCCTTGCGAAACCAGGCCTGGAGACTGCGTTGATCGCAAACATCGTCCGGTATACGCGCGCCATAGAGGTCGGCAATGGCCTCCGAATCAAGCACGATCCCGCGCCGCCGGGTCTTTTCCTCGACGCCTGTAACCTCATTCAACAAGGCAATATTGGCGATCAAAAAGTCCAGCCGCCCGTTCACATCGCCCTCGGCTAGCGCCTGCAGGAAGACCCGCCGGGAGGTCTCGGGGTCGATCTGCGCATAGGCGACCCGACGCCGACCGTGCAAGATCAAGCCGAACAGACTGGCCTGTTCGAAGGCCACGACCTGGCCGCGACGCTTCTCCCAATGCGGCTCAAAGTAATGGCGACTAATCAGTTCATCGGGCGCGACGGCCTCAATCCACTCCGGTTCAATCCGCGCCACGGTATGGGCATAGAGCCGGCGCGTCTCCAACAAGAGTCCGGCCATAATCCAGCGCGGCCGTTTTTTCGCCAATGCCGAGCCAGGAAAGATCGACAACTTGATGCCGCGCGCGCCAAGATACTCAGCCTCCTCCTTGTGCCGGGCCACCTGGCCCAGCAGGCCGCTCAATAGCGCCTTATGAACCTCGACCGAATTGGCCGGTTGATCGTTCTCCTTGAAACCCATCTGGCTCATGGCTTGATGCAACTGACGCCGAGTGTCGCGCCACTCCCTGACGCGCATATAGGACAGAAAGTGTTCCCGGCAAAACGCCTGTTGCTTGCGCCGGGTCTGTGTCTGAAAGACCTCTTCGATGGCTCCCCAAAGCCGGACATAACCCAGGAAGTCGGAGGTGTCGTCGGCAAACAGACGATGCTTCTGATCGGCCAAATGTTCTACGCCAGCGGGACGATCGCGCGGATCCTGCGCTGCAAGCGCAGAGACAATCACAAGGATCTCTGTTAGACAGCCGCTCTGGGCGCCTGCAATCAACATACGACCCAAGCGGGGGTCGACCATGAGCCGCGACAATTGACGGCCAAGCGGTGTCAGACGACGTTTGGCGTCGAGCGCGCCGAGTTCGCCCAGCAGTCGATAGCCATCGTTGATAAAACGCGAATCCGGCGGATCGATAAACGGAAAGGCCTCGATATCCGCCAACCCCAGCTGCGCCATCTGTAGGATGACACTGGCAAGATTGGTGCGTTGAATCTCGGGCACGGTCTGTTCGGGCCGTCCCAGCAAGTCGTCCTCGCGATAGAGCCGAATGCAGAGCCCCGGTCCGACACGACCGCAACGTCCGGCGCGTTGTTTCGCTGAGGCCTGCGAGATAGGTTCGATCGGCAGACGCTGAACCTTGCTGCGATGGCTATAACGACTGATCCGCGCCAGCCCCGTATCGACGACATAGCGAATACCCGGCACGGTCAATGAGGTCTCGGCAACATTGGTCGCCAGCACGACGCGGCGACCGCGATGGGACGCGAAGACCCGCTGTTGATCCTGAACACTGAGCCGCGAATAGAGCGGCAAGATCTCGGTATGGGGATGGGCGTGGCGATTCAAGGCGTCGGCCGCCTCGCGGATCTCGCGCTCGCCACTCAGGAACACGAGGAGATCACCCGGTCCCTCGTGCAACAGTGCGCCAACCTCGTGGGCCAAATGCTCGAACGGCCCGTCGTCGCTGCCATCCTCGGCCGGCGGCCGGTAGCGGACCTCGACCGGATAGCCCCGTCCCGAGACCTCGACGACGGGGGCGTCGCCGAAACGGCGGCTGAAGACCTCGGTATCGATAGTCGCCGAGGTGATGATGACCTTGATATCCGGACGCCTCGGCAACAACCAATTCAGATAGCCGAGCAGGAAATCGATATTCAGGCTGCGCTCATGGGCCTCGTCGATGATCAGGGTGTCATAGGCATAGAGCAAACGGTCGCGCTGGATCTCGGCCAGCAGGATGCCGTCGGTCATGAGCTTGATCTGGGTATCGGCCTGGGTGCGGTCGTTGAAGCGCACCTTGTAGCCGACCAGCCCGCCCGCCTCGCCACCCAACTCCTCGGCAATACGCGCCGCAACACTACGCGCCGCAATGCGTCGCGGCTGGGTATGGCCAACCAGCCCGCCCGCGCCCTGCCCCATCGCAAGGCAGATCTTAGGCAACTGCGTCGTCTTGCCCGAACCAGTCTCGCCGCAGACAATGACCACCTGATGCGCAGCGACAAGCCGCTGGATCTCCTCGACATGCGACGAGATCGGCAGCTCTGCGGGGAACGTAATCGCGGGCCGCGCCTCCACCCGCCGTATACGGGTCGCCTGCGAGGTCTCGACCCGCACAGCCAAATCGGCCAGTTCCTTCCCGTCTGTACCGTTCCGCTGCCGCTGCACCAAACGGTCGAGCTGCGACCGCAAGCTGCGCCGATCGGCAAGCATGACAGTGTTCAGCGCCTCGCGCAGGAGTTTAATCGTCGACGACATCGGGTATACAGACAGTAATTGATCATTATTGAGCGATAGCAGCGACCACCACTGGGTAATCGCCACGGATCGACGGCGCAACGAGTGTAACATCCCGACCCGACCGACCGAGATCAGTCCGCAGGATCAATCCCCGGCATCAATCCAGGGGACTGCGTACCGCGTTGCCCCCACGATTCAAGACATGCGTGTAGATTTGGGTTGTGCGTACGTCCTTATGCCCGGCACGGTTCGGTTGTCGTCGCCGTCCTCAATCAAGTGGGTTGCGAAGGAATGCCGCAGGGTATGACTGCTCGCTGGTTTGAGTATGGGCGTCCGCCTCAAGGCATGCTCGATCGCCCGTTGAAAGGCCTGTTCGCCTAGGTGATGACGACGCATGACCCCACTACGCGGATCGCGAGACAAGGCCACGGCGGGAAAGACGTACTGCCAACCCAATTCCCTACCGGCATGCGGAAGATAGACTGGAGCGACGCGATTCTGGAGATCTTGCTCATGGAGGGTGCGCACCTTGTCGAATTGACGACCCAGCGGTTCCACAAGCGACCGCGGCAGCATGGTGCGCCTGTCCTTGCCCCCCTTGCCGTCACGAACCGTGATCTCACGCCGTTCGAAATCGACGTCCTTGACGCGCAACCGCATCGCCTCCATCAAACGCAACCCCGAACCATACAACAGCGACGCGATCAAGTGGTGCGTTCCATCCAATTGCGCAAGCAAAACGCGCACCTCGGACTCAGTCAACACTACGGGAATGCGCGGGAACTTCTTGGCCCGAGTGACCCCGTCCAGCCAAGGCAACTCGACAGACAATACGTCCTTGTACAAAAACAGAATCGCGGCCAGGGCCTGATTCTGGGTCGACGCCGAAACCTGCCCCGCAACGGCAAGATGGGTCAAAAACGCCTCCACCTCGGAAGCGCCCATATCCGC
>CAZASZ010000078.1:0-6904 GCA_964487925.1 uncultured Gammaproteobacteria bacterium | reverse complement strand
TTCACGACTTCGAGGGCATGTCCCGCCAATTCACGGGTTGAGCAACACCTAACCCACAACTCTTCATGCAATGGCAGGGACGGTATTGCATGCCCTCTACTTTCACTTCCGCTTCCACTTTTCCGGCAAAGCGAGCTATCATGTCGTCCTCTCCGGTCCTATTCAACAGACGGTTACGACATGAATTCACGACATCTGCCCACGTTCGCATTCCTGGCCATGTTTATGGCAATACTGCTCCCAGGGGCGGCACTGGCTACGGGCCCGGAACAACCGATTCCCGGAAACCCAAAGGTGCTGATAGAGACCAGCCAAGGCAATATCACAATCGAACTGGCATCCGAAAAGGCCCCGCTGACGGTTGAAAACTTTCTCCAATACGTCCGCGATGGTCAATATGACGGCACGATATTCCATCGTGTTATTAAAGATTTCATGATTCAGGGCGGTGGGTTTAATCGCCATTTCAAGAAACTCCCAACCCGGCCGCCGATCGAAAACGAGGCGGCCAACGCCTTATCCAACAAACGCGGCACCATCGCAATGGCCAGGACATCGAATCCCCACTCCGCGACAGCGCAGTTTTTCATCAACACCGTCGACAACGCACACCTGGACTTTCGCGCGCCCACTCCTGTGAGCTGGGGCTACGCCGCCTTCGGCCGGGTCGTGGCAGGTATGGATGTCGTGGATCGCATTTCTAATTTAGCTACGGGAAGCGGCGGCACCTTTCGTCGCGATGTTCCAAAGAACATGGTTGAGATCAAAAGCATCTCCGTTCTGCCCTAGTAGTATTCACCGATCCCAGCTTCCGATCCAAGACTCTGATGGCAGCCATGCGCACCCTGTTTATCTCTGACCTGCATCTGTCACCCGAACGCCCCGAGCTGATCGAATGTTTTCTTGCCTTTATCGGCGAACTCAGAGACGGGACGGATCACCTTTATATCCTCGGCGACCTGTTCGAAGTCTGGATTGGTGACGATGCGCTGGCTCCTGAACATATCCGCATCATGCAGGCCCTGCAGGCGGTTACCTCCCGGCAAGTCCGAGTCGATATCATGCACGGCAACCGTGACTTCCTGCTCGGCAACGACTTCACGGCGCGAACAGGCTGCCGACGCATTCCCGACCCGACCCTGATCGAACTGGGTGGCGTACCGACACTGCTGAGCCACGGAGATGCCCTCTGCACTGACGACCAGGCCTACCAGGCCTACCGGGCTCATATTCGCAATCCGGACGTACAAAAGGCCTTCTTGGCCCTGCCCATAGAGGAACGCATCAGCACTGCGCGTGAGCACCGCGATCAGAGTCGAACTCAGAACCAGCAAAAATCTTTTGAGGTCATGGATGTCAATCAGAGTGCCGTCGAAGAGCTCATGCGCGCACAAGATGTGACGAGGCTCATCCACGGACACACCCACCGCCCAGCCCTTCATCGCTTCCTGCTGGATGGAAGGGACGCAGAGCGCATTGTGCTCGCCGACTGGTACGACAATGGTTCAGTGCTGATATTCGAAAACGGCGCATTCACCACTCGCGCTTTAGCGGCCTGAACGATCACCGGAGCATTCAGATATCATGAACAAGACTTGGCAAGATTTTCTGACAGACAGCGGCGCCGTTCTCGATGAACTAGGTGCCCGTCATTTCGGCGATCCCGTACAGGAGTTTCAAATCCTCCATAGCGGCAACGTCTTCGCCGACCTTTCTCACTACGGACTAATCGAACTCCGCGGCAGCGATGCCCGTCAGTTTATGCAAGGTCAGTTCACAAACGACGCCCGTCAGGTCACCCCGGAAACAGCTCAAATCAGTGGCTACTGCAACCCTAAAGGACGCCTCCTGGCGATATTCACGGTCATCGAACGCGCCCCAGAGCATTTCCTGCTCCTGCTACCCCAAGCCATACTGAATGACACCCTAAACCGCTTGCGCATGTTCGTGTTGCGTTCAGCCGTCGAGCTCCGGGATGCGAGTGACGACTTGGTGACTCTTGGGGTTTCGGGCGACAAGGCCGTCGAACAGCTCCAGCAAACCGCAGCCATGGACATACCGGATGCCGCGAACGGGGTGCAAAGCACGCCTCAGCACACCATCCTTCGCCAGCCCGACTGTGGCGCCCCACGTTGCGTGGTCATTGCATCCCCCGCCGACATGACCGCACTCTGGGGTGATCTCGACGTCCATTGCGCGCCCACTGGCTATGCGACCTGGGACTATCTCGACCTGGAGGCTGGTATCCCGGTTATCCATGCCTCGACCCGCGATACCTTTATCCCGCAGACGGTCAATCTCGATCTCGTGGGTGGGGTCAACTTCAAGAAAGGCTGTTACACGGGTCAGGAGATCGTCGCCCGGCTACAGTATCGCGGCACACTGAAACGCCGGATGTACCGCTTCGACTTCGAGGCCGATAGTGCTGCCGAACCCGGGGCGCCGGTCTATGACATCAAGGCCCAAACCGCAGAGGCGGCAGGCCATGTCGTGACCTCATGTGCGGGTCCGGATAGACGGATGTCGGCCCTGGTCTGCATGCAAATAGCCTCGGCCACTGGCGACCTGCACCTGGGCGACTCCAAAGGCCCGCAACTGGTCGCGGGCGAACTCCCCTATGCCCTGGCGCAAGATCTATAAGGCATCGAGCTCGAAGACCACCGACTGCTGGCGGCAGTGCCGCAGCCACTCATGAAAGAACAGGTTAACGAGCTGTTTCTCATGAGGCTGATACATGTGGCGGTTGGGGACGGAATAGTAGGGCCGGAATCGCCCTCGCCCCTGATAGGCGATGACCTCGGCCATGCGGGCATCATGATAGATCCTGACCTCGAGCCGGATATTCGGAATCAGGCGTCCGCCTGCGGCTAGGCCGTGCGACAGCATCATGACCGACGTATGCGGCCCGACACGCGTCAGCCGCACGTTCACACCCGGATGGGTGCGGACATGACAAGTCACGTCTGACTCCATGTCCTCCAATCTCACAACGACGCCCAACAGCAAACCATAATTGGCCTCGTAGACCTCGGGCATGCGACGAAACATCGCCGTCTTCCGGGAAACCGCTCGCGGCAACATTCTGCTCGCGGACATCAGCACCACTCCCGGCGCAGACGGTCGCGATGACGCTGCAGCCACTGCAGGCCAATGATCGGGGTCGCCGCCATGAATTCACCAGCCTCCAGCATCTCAAAGGCCTCGTCCGCAGTCACGACGGAGGCGCGGATATCCTCGTCTTCCTCGTCCAGGCCGTGCAGGCCACCGAGGTGGCTGCTATCGGTGCGACCGCAATAGAGACTGATCATCTCCGAGGTCCCACCAGGACTTACGAGGTAGTCGCAGATCGACTCGAGCCGGTCGATCCTGCATCCGGCCTCTTCCTCCGCCTCTCGAATCACGACGCCTTCAGTCGTCTCTCCAGGCTCGATCATGCCGGCCACAAATTCTTTGAGCCAAGGCCCCCGGTCCAGATGCAAGGCGCCGACACGGAACTGCTCAATCACGACGACACGGTCCAACCAGGGATCATAGGGCATGACCGCAGCCGCATGGCCGCGCTCAAATAGCTCGCGGACGATCTCAGCGCTCCAGCCGCCGGCGAACAAGGTATGCCGAAACCGATAGCGTTGGATCCGAAAAAAACCCTGAAAGGCCGTATCGATGCCATCGATACGTACTTCGCCCTCGGCATAGCATCTGACCTCGCCTTTATTGTCGTCATCCGTCCCCGTCATGGGTCAATCTTTACCCCTTTCGTCGTCTCGATCACGCTGATCATGCGTCCGGTATTGTCGTACTTGAGCGCGATCGTCCAATCGGGTGTCGGCAAGAATCCGTCCGCCCGTTCCGGCCATTCTATCAGGCAGACCGCGTCGCCCGAAAAATAGTCCCGCGCCCCGATGTCCTCGAGCTCCTCTCCATGCCCCATGCGGTAGAGGTCGAAGTGGTGCACCACCAAGCGGGCCTTCGGGTAAGACTCCACGAGAGCATAGGTGGGGCTGCGCACGAGTCCCTCATGGCCCAGCGCCCGAAGCATACCGCGCACGAGTGTCGTCTTGCCGGCCCCCAAGGGCCCTTCGAGAAAGACGACCATACCAGGCCTCAGGGAGGCGGCCAGTCGCGCACCCAACGCCATCATGCCCTCCTCGTCATGGATCCGTTCGCTGCCGCTCATCGTTAGCTCATTGGTAGCGATAGTGTTCAGGTCCGCGCCGGCTCCGGGTTGGCGAGACGCCGCAGAGGCAGCATGAGATCACCGGCCAGAAGGCCACGCTCACCGTCCTCTTCAGCCGCCAGGTCAGCCGCCCGAGCGTGCATACAGCTGCCCAGAGAAGCCGCATCCACAGCCGACAGACCTTGAGCCATAAGGCTCGCAATCACGCCGGTCAGGACATCGCCCATGCCGCCACTGGCCATCCCGGGGTTACCGCCATGACAAAGACCTATGTCATATTCCTGGTCGCAAATTAGCGTCCCCAACCCCTTAAGCAGACAAACCCCACCATAGCGGCGCTGTATCTCCCTAACGGCCGTAAAACGATCCGCCTGAATCGTCTGCGTTGAACAATCCAACAAGCGCGCGGCCTCCCCAGGATGCGGTGTCAGGACCCACTCGTCCCTGAGCATCGGGTTACGCGCCAGCAAGTTCAAGGCATCGGCATCGACGACCTTGACATGGGGGTAGACGAGCAGCGTCGACAACATCATCTTCGCCCAGGCGTTCTTACCCAAACCTGGTCCCACAGCAACCACCGAGGCGCACTCGAGCAGAGGCATTAGGTCGTCGACTGACTCTACGGCATGGCACATCGCCTCCGGCAGCATGGCGTCAAGAAATGCCGCATGTGACTTCCGGGTTGCAACCGACACCAGCCCCGCACCGGTCCTGAGCGCCGCAGCGGCCGCCAGATAGACCGCGCCCAACATGCCTGCCCCACCGCCGACGATCAGCACGTGACCAAACATGCCTTTATGGGCATTGCGAGGGCGTGGTGGCAGTAGAAATCCCAGATCCTCGTAGCCAAAACGAATTGCGGAGGTCCGTAGCGAGGCGTAGGCGGCCTGAGGGATCTCGAGATCGGAAAACGATAGTTCACCGCAGCAGGCAGGGCCCTCGGCCGTCAACAGACCCTGCTTGAGCGCGAGAAAGCATACCGTTCGGCTTGCAACGACAACCGTCCCGAGAGCCTGACCGGTATCGGCATGGAGTCCGCTAGGGATATCGACGGCTATGACCGGGACGTGTGAGTCGTTGACGTCATCCACTACTTCGGCCCAGATACCTTCGAGTGATCGATTCAGGCCGCTGCCGAACATTGCATCGACAATGACGTCAGCATCATTGAATACATCCCGGCGATACTCGTCTACGGGGCAATGTACGGCCTGCATCTCGGCAAAGGCCTGACCGGCGTCGCCACGATGTTCGACCTCGACAGGATGCACGACCCGGACCTCAAGGCCGGCCTCACGAGCCAGCCGCGCAACGACATAACCATCACCGCCGTTATTGCCGGGGCCACAGAGTACGACGATACGGCGCGCATTAGGCCAAGCCCGGCTCAGGGCCGCGAAGGTCGCCTTTCCAGCCCGTCGCATGAGCGTGATCCCCGGTACCTGAAAGTAATCTATGACCAATCGGTCAAGAATAGCGGCCTGATCGGCTCTATAGAGGGTATGGGGTAAGGGGCTCATTACCCTTATGATAGCGGTATGACAGGTCCACGAAAATGCTCACGAACAATTTAAATGGAATCGATACCTCCCTGATCGACCGTATCCGCGATTGGGGACGGGCTCTGGGCTTCCAACAGGTCGGTTTCAGCCGTGTTGAACTCGATATCGCCCGCTCGCGTCTCAACGAGTGGTTGGCGGCGAATCATCATGGCGAGATGGGTTATATGGCCCGACACCAAGACCTTCGTGGCCGACCCGATGCCCTGCTTCCTGGTACGCTCAGCGTAATCAGCGCGCGCATGGACTACCTGCCCGAGGCGACCGACTGGGCAAACGTGCTCGATCGCCATGGCCTGGCCTATATATCGCGCTACGCGCTGGGCCGCGACTACCACAAACTCATGCGGCGACGCCTACAACAACTCTCAAGCCAAATTGAACAGGTCATTGGCTCCTTCGGTTACCGGGTCTTTGTCGACAGCGCGCCAGTCCTGGAGAAGCCATTGGCCGAACAGGCCGGTTTGGGCTGGATCGGCAAACATACTAATCTAATCAACCGTGAGGCCGGCTCTTGGTTCTTTCTCGGTGAGATCTATACAGACCTCCCACTACCTCCGGATCAAGGGGCATCCAATCACTGCGGTCAGTGCCGTCGGTGCATTGATGTCTGTCCAACCCAGGCCATCATCGCCCCCTATCAGTTGGATGCCCGCCGCTGCATTTCCTACCTCACCATAGAACTCAGGACCGCGATCCCGGAGCCCCTGCGCCCATTGATTGGAAATCGCATCTACGGCTGCGACGATTGCCAACTGGTCTGCCCCTGGAACCGCTTTGCGCACATCTCCTCCGAGCCGGATTTCAGTCCCCGACAGGGACTCGGCCGATCGCGACTTGATACCCTATTTGCATGGTCGGAGGTTGAGTTCTTAAAATATACAGAGGGATCCGCCATCCGACGCATTGGCCATGAGTGCTGGTTGCGCAATATCGCCGTTGCCATGGGCAATACACTGGCGCGGCGGCGGCCGCCGTTCACAGCAGCTCATGAACACGTCTCTAAGGCAGGAAACAATGAGCGCCGAGACGACAGGAAAACGGTCACGCAGGCCCTCAATGCACGACTGGACCACCCTTCCGCGATGGTTCGCGAGCATGTACAGTGGGCATTGTCTCAAGAAGAAGACGGTCCCCAATCCATCCGGATCGGGGATAAGGAAAATAA
>CAZASZ010000077.1:0-6945 GCA_964487925.1 uncultured Gammaproteobacteria bacterium | reverse complement strand
CTCTAAGCCCTTCCCGAAGCGCTCGACGGCGGCCAGGATCACCTGCCAGGGCCACGGCCCGTTTCACGTAGTCTTCTCTGGAGTCGGCAATGCACTCGGTCAACCCAACCGAAGTGAGCATGCTGACTCCCTGACGCTCGATCATCCTGTCCCCGGCCAGCGTAATGACTGGCACGCCCATCCAGAGCGCGTCGGCAGTCGTCGCGCCACCCGTGCGAGGAAACGGATCCAGGGCGATGTCCATGTCACCATATTCGACCAAATAATCCGGGGTTCGCGGACGCAAAATCACGCGTTCGGCGTCAATGCCCTGAGCCTGGAGGCGCTGCATCATGACGTTGCGCCCCGCCTCATGGTTGAAAGGCGCGGCCTTGAGAAGCAGTCGTGAATCCGGCACCGCCACTAATATCTGTGCCCAGGTCGCTACGACCTCGTCGCCGAGCTTGCTGAGGTCGTTGAAACAACCGAACGTGAGTGGCGCATCCAGCTCTCTGGTGGCGACCTCCGGCGCATCCGCAACCGGCTCATAGCTAATCCAGCAGCGGGGCAACCGCCAGATCGTCTCGGTCGTCAGCTCCATGGTGTCTGCGGGTACGAGCGCCTCATCAACCAGCCAATAGTCCATGGCGGAAAGACCCGTAGTCGTGCAGTAGCCCAGATAGGTCACCTGAATCGGGGCCGGACGATAGGCGAAAACGCCCAAACGGTTGCCTCGGGTATGTCCCGCTAAATCGACGAGGATATCGATCCGGTCTTCGTTAATTTGGCGCGCCACAACTTCATCAGACATCCCGATAGTCTGCCGCCAAGCCTGGGCATGTGACCGCAAGCGCCGACTGACAGCGTCATCCGCCCGGCTCTCCGCATAACAAAAGACCTCGAAGCGATCCCGGTCATGGGCGCGCAACAGACCCTCGACGAAGGTCCCGACGGGGTGGCGACGCAGGTCGGGAGAGACATAGCCGATCCGCAGGGGACGATCATCGCGCCCCTTGTCGGGAACGGCAAACTGTCCGGTCCGATTATCCGGCGCGAAACGTTGCGCCCATGCGCGATGATGGTTGAGCAGTTCCTCGGGATCGCAAAGGACATGATAGGCCTCGACGAACAGCAGATTACTGAAGGCCTCACGATAGTCCGGCTTCAATTCCAGCGCCTTGAGGCTACAGGCCCTGGCCGCCACGACCTGACCGCTGTCCTTCATGACATTGCCAAGTCCGACCCAGGTCTCCGCATCATTCGGATGGCGGGTCAGTATCCGTTGGTAACAGGCAGCGGCCTCATCGAAACGGAAAGCGGCGTGCAGGGCGATCGCGAAATTGAAGATGGTCGTATCGTCGTTTGGATGGATCGCCAGGACGGCCTGATAGGTGGCGATAGCCTCGTCGTAACGCTTGAGACGACGCAGCAACCCACCCAAACGGCTGCCCGCCTCGGGCCAACCCGAACGTATCGCGAAGGCTCGCCGCAAGGCCTTCAAGGCATCTTCAGGACGGTTGAGGCCCTCGTAGGCGACACCCAGCAACAGATGGGCATCGGCATTGCCTGGTTGAATCCCGATCAGGCGTGACAGGGGCGGCGCCGCCCCTGCAAGATCGCCCGCTCGGCAACAGGCAGCGCCCATCAGATGGAGCGCCACAGGCTGATTCGGGGCCTGGGCCAAGACCTGCGTGCATACCCGAATGGCATGATCGGGGGCGCCGGACTGCAAGAGTCGCCCGGCCTCGCTGACAAGGCGATCGATCTCTCCCTGCCCAGGCCCAGAACCCGCGCCCGGACCCGGGCTACTCATTTACCTCTCCCGCGGGTACGTTCAATCATGCCCTCATAGGCCACTTCAAGCCGTCCGGCAAGATCACGACCCCGGCACAGCGCGGAATCCCGTACCTGGCCGCGAAGCGCCTTGCGTAACGCCTGGCGGCCGACAACGTCGTGCGCCGCCTGCTCGACACGAGCGATATAGGACTGATGGTCATGCGTGACCCAGTCATCGAGGCCCACCGCGGACAGCATAGTCGCACTCAAGCGCTCGATATAGCGTTCACCCGCCAGGGTCGCGACGGGCACCCCCATCCAAAGGGCCTCGACAGTCGTCGTACCGCCGGTCCTGGGTATTGTATCCAACGCGATATCGACTTGGCCGTATAGTTCGAGATGGGCGCGCACGCTGTCCATACGGCCCAGGAACTGCAGTCGATCCGCAGACACGCCCTCGCGCTCGAAGGCCTGCCCCAGGCCCCCACACACTCCGGGGTCGGATAACTGCCGCGCCTTGAGACATAGACGGGCCTCGGGCAAGGCCCGCATCACGGCAGCCCAGAGCGAGACGGTCGCCGGAGAGACCTTGCTAAGGTCGTTGAAACTACCCAACACCAGTCCCCCGTTAGCTGGCTGTTCAACGACATCCGGCGCATCGACCGGCGGGGTGTAGCAGAGACAACAACCCGGCACACGCCAGATCTCCTCCGTACTTCGCTCCACGGTTTCCGGCGGCGTCAGGACGGCATCCGACAACCAATAATCCATGGATGGCAAACCCGTGGTCGTGAAATATCCGAGATAGGTGACCTGGACTGGTGCTGGCCGATAACAGAAAACTCCAAGGCGGTTACCTGCCGTATGCCCCGCCAGATCGACCAGCACGTCAATGCCATCGGCATGTATTTGCCTGGCCACAGCCTCATCCGATTGCCCGTTCGTCAAGCGCCAACCATCCGACAGATCGCGCAGGCGCTGACTCACGGCATCGGCACGCGGCAGCTCAGCGTAACAGAAGATCTCGAACCGCGAGCGATTGTGATTGGCCAGGATAGGCTCGAAAAAATAGCTGACGGAATGCTGCCGAAAATCGGGTGAGACATAGCCAATGCGCAGGCGTCGCCCGGCTTCCGGCGCTTGGTATTCACTAAACAGCCCCGCACGTTCGGCACAGCCGAAGTGACGGCTCCATGCGAGGTGTGCCTCGAGCATGGCCTCAGGGCTCAGCAGGACATGATAGCTCTGCTGGAACAAGATGTTGCTGTATACCTGCATGAGCCCCGGATTCAGGGCCAAGGCCTTACGATAGTGCTCGATGGCGCCATCGACATCACCCTTGGCGTCATAGACTCGCGCAAGATTATTCTGGATCGCGGCCACGTCTGGCGCGAGCTGAACGGCCCGCTCATAGACCTCTATGGCCTCGGCATATCGCCCCAGTGACTCATAGAGGTTGCCGAGGTTATACCAGGTGTTGGCCTGCTGCGGATCGAGCCTGAGGGCGTGCCGGAAGCGTCGCTCCGCCTCCTCCTTTTTGTCGACATTGTGCAGCGCGGCCGCGAAATTGTTCTGCATCGAGGCGTCTTCGGGGGCAATTGCATCCGCCTTGCGGAAGGCCTCGATCGCATCATCGAAACGCACTGCATCGGCCAGCGCCGTCGCCAGCCGCCCCCAATAGTGGGCGTTGCCTGGCATACAGTCTACGGCCTTCCGCATCAACTGTACCGCAGCCTGGATGTGGCCCGTTTTGTGCGCGATACAACCAAGCAGAAAGTTCGCCTCGGCATGCCCCGAATCCACCGCGAGGGCGCGCCGATAGCAGGCCTCCGCGGTCTTTAAATCACCCGCTTTATGGGCCGCGATACCCTGTTGCATGGCCTGATTCAGCGCGGGGTGGCTCATGCCTCTCGCCCCGATACAAAACTCTCGAACATCGTATCGAACCCGTCCTCCAACATCCGCGCGACCCGCCGCCCGTCACAAAAACCCTGTCTGACTAGACGTTCCCGCATACTCATCCGCAATCGATATAAACCCGCTCGGTCCTTCGCGAAGGACGCAATCCTGTCAATATAGCCGGCCTCATCGGCGGTGATGCAATCATCCAGACCGACGCCATGCAACATGGAGGCGCTCAATCGCTCTACATACCGGCTACCCGCCAAGGTCACTACCGGCACACCCATCCACAAGGCCTCGGCGGTCGTGGTCCCTCCGGTTCTAGGGATGGTATCCAATGCGACATCGATATCGCCGTACAGGGCAAGATGCGCACGACTGTCGGGCGTTCGCTCCAAGAGCCGTAGGCGGTCGGCCGAAACACCGGCTCGGACAAAGGCTGCGACAAAGGCCTCGCGAAGACCGCGATCTGCAAATTGTTTCGCCTTGAGGACCAAACAGGCCTCCGGGATAGCCAGCATGACCCTCGCCCACAGGGACAGTGCGGCATCCGAGACCTTGCTGAGGTCGTTGAAACCACCCAGCGTGAAGCGTGCCTCGGGCCCCCTGTCCACGATCTCGGGCGCATCCACGGACGGGCCATAGCACAGGCTGCAGCCCGGCAACCTCCAGACCTCCTCGCTGCTAATCTCGGTTGTGTTGTCGGGACTCAGCGTCGCATCCGTCAACCAATAGTCCATGGTAGACAGACCCGTCGTCGTAAAATAGCCCAAATAGGTCGCCTGTACCGACGCAGGCCGGTAGAGAAAGACCCCGAGCCGACCATCTCGGGTGTGTCCGGCGAGGTCGACGAGGACATCAATACCGTCGACGTGGATCTGGCGCGCGACCTCGGCGTCGTCTAGGTTCTGAGTCTCCCGCCAGTGATCGCTCAAGCCTCGCAGGCGAGCGGTTACGGCATCAGGTGTATGAATCTCGGCGTAGCAGAAAACCTCAACGCGATTCCGATCATGTGCTGCGAGAATCGGCTCCATAAAGTAGGCAACCGAGTGCTGACGGAAGTCCGGGGAAACGTAGCCTATTCGTAACCGCTCGCGCCGAGAACGCGGTCGCAAATGGGTGTATGGCGTGACCTCATATACGGCCAGATAACGCGCCGCCCAGTCGCGATGCAGAGCCAGGGATTCTCCAGGTGAGTTTAAGACATGGTAGCTTTGTAAGGCGAGATAAGTACTCATAATCTGAAGCACGGCATCCTCACCCGGCGGCGTCAAGTGGATCAGACGATTGGTGGGGTCACTTGAGCATGTCAGACCTTGTCGCAAACAAGTGGACGCAGCGTCCCACTGCCTGCAGTTACCATAGAGGGTACCCAAATTGGTATGGGCCTCGGCAAACCCTGGTTGGACCTCAATCGCCTTACGGTAGGCAGCGATAGCTTCACCGGAACGACCGAGAATCACCAGAACCTTGCCTAGGTTATAAAGCGCGTAGGGATGATCCGGCTGACGATCAAGGATCGTTCGCAGACAGGCCTCGGCTATCTGAAATCGTCCCATACGTCCGTTGATCATACCCAAAAGGCAACGCAGATTTTGATCATCAGGCGCCTTGGTAAGCGCCGCCGAGCAAGTCTTCAGGGCGCCTTCAAGGTCATGGCGATCGACCAGGCCCAGGACTTCGGAAAAGCTGTCAGCGGGACGGTTCAAGGGAGTGCCTCATCCAGGGCGCGACGCATGTCGCCGAGATGGTGTTCATAGTGCCGCCAGTGACCAAAACCCTTGTCGTTGAGCGGTTGCCGTACCTGGGTCGTGCTCGCGGTCTTGGCGACACGCTCGCTCTCATGAAAACGCATACATGAATCCGACCACTCGAGCTCGCAGAACTCCAGAAGACGCCGGGTTTGGGCCTCCTGATCCTCGATGAGCGCGCGATGCTCAAAGTCCAGGACGAAGCCAGGCAGCACATCGTGCCAATGCTTCATATAGGCATCGAAGACTCGATAGAAGCGGCCCACCTCATATTGATCGTTGGCAAAATAGCCAATCGCCGGGAAATAGCGCGTCCAGATCGAAAAACAGGTGTCCATGGGGTCTCGCCGGCAGCAGATCACCTTGGCGTTGGGAAACAGCAGATGGATAATCCCGATATAGATGAAGTTGAAAAGCTCCTTATCGGTCGTTCGGCTAACACCGCTTGGGTCATAGACCTTCATCCGGTTGGTGTACTCTTCTGCCAACTTGACCGAGAGATTCTCATCGACCCGTTCTGCAAGCTCCGGGAAACGACCAACTGAAAGAATCGTACGCCAAAAATCGGGGACCTCGCCGGCCGCGACGACACCGGGGTGGCTCGACAAGATCTGCTCCACGAGCGTCGACCCCGACCGTGGCATGCCGACGATAAAGATCGGCCGCGCCTTCGTCTGTCCGAAACCACGCCTCTGCTCAAAGAACTCGCGCGTAAAGAGCGACCGCGCCTTGTTCAAGGTCGCAATATCGTCGTTGATGTCGTAATGGTAGCCTTCTCGGCGTATACGGTTGGCCTCCTGAAAATGCCCAAAGGCCGCATCGTACTCGCCTAAGTCGTCGTGTATCTTTCCGAGCGCAAAGTGCAGGTGCATGGCCTTGCCCGGGGGCAGCCCCGGAATCTGCAGGTGTTGCTCTATGACGTCCGCATTGCTGTCTCCTCGTTGCCGGTAACGCCGTAACTGTGTGATCAGGCGATAGACTTCGAGACGGTCGGGTTGGAGGGCCAGGACCCGGGTATACGCCTGTTCAGCACCGGCCATGTCACCAGTCATCTTCAAGACCAGCCCCAGGTGGGAATAGGCATCCGCGAAGTCGGGTTTGATGGCGATTGCCTTCCGGTAAGCCTCAATGGCCTCGTCCACCCGCCCACATCCCATGAGCACGTTGCCTATGTTGTCATAGGGTTCAGGGGCATCCGGGCATAGTTCTGAGACCCTCTGGTAACTGGCCATCGCCGCCTCCCAACGACCCTGGGCCTCCAGCCCGACGCCGCGCGCCAGATGGTAATTAGGGTTCCCCGGCGCCGAAAAGATCGCACGATCGAGTAGCCGCAGGGCATCGTCGACGCGCCCCACGGCGGATGCAACCGACGCGAGTTGATTCAAGGCCTCGGGATGATCAGGCGCAACCCTCAACGCGTTCCGGAAGGCGACCTCTGCCTCGGCCAGCTTTCCATCCTGCTTGTAGCGCACTCCCTGTTGCAGGAGCGCCAAAATCTGCCTATCGCGCATGCTCTCCGAATTCATACTTCTTATAA
>CAZASZ010000076.1:0-7598 GCA_964487925.1 uncultured Gammaproteobacteria bacterium | reverse complement strand
TTACTTTTTGATTGCGACCTCGGCGAGATTCCACATCGGTAGAAACACGCCCAATGCGAGAATGAGAACGATGCCTGCGATGATGACGAGAAGGATGGGCTCGATTCGGTCGCTGAGCTTCTTGATGTCCTGTTCAACTTCGTCTTCATAGAACTCGGCAACCTCGTTAAGTAGCGTATCTATAGAACCTGTTTCCTCGCCGACGGCCAGCATTTGCAAAACGAGAGAGTTAAAAACGCCCGTTCGCCTGGCGGCGTTGGTAATGGATTCGCCATGTTCCAAGGCATCTCGCATCGACAGCATCTTTTCCTCAAGCCAGGCATTGTTCAATGCCTTGGGAACAATCGTGAGCGTTTGGAATAGAGGCACGCCGGCTTGGGCCGCCATGGCGAACATACGCGCGAATCGGGCCAGCGTGGCGCGGTGGATGATCTGCCCGACAAGTGGAATACTGAGCTTGGCGCGGTCCCAGGCGATCCTGTAGCGTGGTGTCTTGAGCGCGAGTCGCGTGACAAAGGCGCCACCGAGGACGATTGCGAGGAGTACGGGCCAATAGGCCACCATGAAATTGGAGCACATCACCAGGAATTGGGTCTCCAAGGGTAAATTGGCGCCAAATTTTTTGAATACCTGGGCGAAGGTAGGTATCACGAACAGGTTGATAATCGTGATAGCGGCGGCGATCGTAGCGATCACAAAACTTGGGTAACGCAATGCTGACTTTATTTGGTTGCGAGTCTGGCGATCACGTTCGAGATAACGCACGAGCTGAAAAAATATCTCCTCCAGTTTTCCGGTCGTTTCACCGATGCGAATCATCGAGACATAAAACTGGGAAAATATCGCCGGGTGGGTCGCCATGGCGACGGCAAGTTCTCTGCCTGCCTCAAGGCTGGTGCCGATATCCGCAATGGCCTCTGCAAGTAGGGGGTTTTCGGTCGTATCTTCAAGGCCATGGAGTGCGGCCAGAATCGGGACGCCCGCCTTGCTGAGACTGGCCATTTGTCTCGAGAACTGGATCAGGTCAATGTCTGAAACCTTTGTTTTGAGCAAGTTGGCAACAACGTTTCTGGCAGACGAGGTGCGTTTCATGAGATCGATCCGAACCGGGATCAGACCATTGTCCTGCAAACGCGCTGCGACGATGCCCGCACTACCTGCCTCCATAGTGCCTTCGCGGAGTTCACCGTGTTGCGCACGCGCGCTATACTGATATTCTGCCATGGTCAGTCGATCCACCCGCTGACGCGTTTGACCTCCGCCAGAGTGGTGACTCCTTGCTCTGCCAACTGTAGGGCGCTGGAGAGCAGGGGTTGGAATCCGGATTGTGCCAACGCGGCCGTCTTAAAACCCTCGTGATCACCCCGTCGCAGCGCTTCCGCCAGACACTCATCAAACTCCAGGATCTCATAGACAGCGATCCGACCTCGGTATCCAGTCTTGCCACAGCTGTTGCAACCAGCACCCTTGTGAAATGGACCTGGTGGGTGTTCGTTCTCGTGAAACGTTTCAAGCCAGGCATGATCGGTTTTATCCAACGTGTCCTCAGTGCTGCACTCGGGACAGATGCGCCTGACCAAACGTTGGGCCACAATCGCGTGGACGGCTGAAGCCACGAGATAGCCGTCTACGCCCATATCTAGAAGGCGAATAGCGGTGCTGATGGCATCGTTGGTGTGTAGCGTCGACATCACAAGATGACCGGTGATGGACGCCCGCAAGGCGATCTCCGCCGTCTCGCTGTCGCGAATCTCACCGATCAGAATGATATCAGGGTCTTGGCGCAAGGTTGTACGCAATACACGAGCGAAATCGAGACCAATCTTCGGATTGACTTGGACTTGATTGACTCGCGGCAAACGATATTCGACGGGATCCTCGACGGTAATGATTTTGCGTTCTGGGTGGTTAAGATCGCTGAGCGCGGCATATAGCGTCGTCGTTTTGCCGCTGCCGGTAGGTCCGGTGACGAGCAGCAAACCGTGAGGCCTGTGGATGGCGCGCTGCAGTTTTTCCATTGCCGCTTTGTTCAGACCGATCTGATCGAGCCCCTTGACTCCGTCCGAGTGATCGAGCAGACGCATGACGACGGATTCGCCATGTTGTGTGGGCATGGTTGAGAAGCGCACATCGATACTGCGCTCCTTCAATTCAAACTTGAATCGCCCGTCTTGAGGCAGGCGGCGTTCCGAGATGTCAAGACCGGCCATGAGCTTGAGTCGTGAGACGAGTGCCGGCGCAATGGCCTTTTCGTCCATGATCTGTTCCTGAAGCACACCGTCGATACGCCGGCGAATACGCAGGACTTTTTCGTCGGGTTCGATGTGAATGTCAGAGGCCCTGGCGACGACGGCACTTTCGAAGAGTGTTCCGATCAGTCGCATGATCGGTGCGTCCGATTTCTCCTCGAGTTCCTCGATCAGTTCGTGCGAGACCGTTAACACGTCCTCTTCGACCTCCGAGGCGAGATTGCCGATATCGGCATTGCCCTGGTAAACGTTATCGATGACCTGCAGGAGCTCGGATTCTCTAACGACCGCTAAGTCGATGGGGGCTTTGATGAGGCGGCATAGCTCATCATAAGCGGGAAGATTGGTTGGGTCGGCCATGCCGATGAGCAAATGGCCATCTTTAGACGTACCCATGGGGATCGCTCTATGCCGCCTTGCGATCGTTTCGGGTATTCGCCTGGCGACTTCGATCTGGATTGGGAAGATCTTAAGATCGATGAACGGGATCGAGAGTTGTTCGGAGAGCAACGTCAGTAGCCGTATCTCGTCGACCATGCCGGATTCGATCAGGGTGCGTCCCAGTTTTTGGCCCGTCTGTTTTTGCACGCTCAGGGCTGCTTTGAGTTGGTCCTCGGTGATGGCCCCATGTTCGATCAGTAGGTCGCCGATTCGGATTCGATTGCGGTTCCGTGTCATGGCTGAGTCCCGTCTGGCTGCTGGTTCGCACCCTTTGACACTGCCGTTTTCAGCACCGCAACCCGTTGGTGGACGATATCCCCCAGATTGGCGGCGAGTCTCGTTGTCGCCGCGCGTTGATAGGCAGTCAGGGCATCTTCAGGGGCGCCCATTGCCTCCCTACAATAGGCCAGCCCGACCCACCAGACTCCGTTTTCCGGATGCCTTGTCAGTAGACGTTCGTAGATACCGGCGGCTAGTGCCGGACGCCCGCTACGGACCAAGGCGGATGCGAGCAGGGCATGATATTCAGCGTCCTTTTCCAAGGCAGGCGGTGATGTGACTAGGACCTCAGCGGCTTTATGAGGGTCGTTCTGATTGAGTAATAAGTGGGCGTATAAACGGCTAAGACGGGGGGCATAATGTGTGATTTCCATGCCTTCCGAAAGCAATGCGCCAGCCTCATCCGTATGTCCTTCGTTGATCAAAGTCGCCGCCAGGTACCAGCGCGCATCTATATGATTCGGTTGCAGCACGAGTGCATGCCTGAAACGTTCGATCGCGCCATCGCGGTCACCGTCGGAGATTTGCCGCATGCCTTCTTGCCAGGCCTGGCGCGCATGTTCCTGGTTCGTTAAGGGGATCATACGTTTTTCGATCGTGACCGAGGCCTCTGAAGGTGCTGTAATCTCCCCGGCGACAGGCATAACCGGCGAATGCTGGGCGTGTTTGGGGTTGGTCGTGCTGGATCGATGATACGCCGGGATGGTTTGTCTTTTGTGTCCGTCTTTCGGTAGCCGGTCTTGATCCGGGCGTTTTCGGTGCGATGTGGACGCCGGGACTTGCTGCGGCGTTTCACCGCTACCCTTCCGACGGCTGACCGATGTCGTTGGGAGGTCGAATTGTGCCCACGTCGCCATGCCGCCGGGCTGTCCGACGTTCGCACGTTGCGTTGACAGCTCCAGTGCCAGAACCAGAGACGTCGCGAGGACGGTTGCCACCGCGAGCAGCCTCAATTTGCCATGTCTTCTGGTTCCTCGCCATTGCAAGGATCTGACGATTCTGCGGTCGGGCAGCGCGGAAAAGGTTGGCTTCCTGAGTGCTAACGATGTTTGGTAGGGGCTCATGTCGTCGCGTTGGGCTGGGTTACGGTACCGTCGCGTTTTCTCGGTCTGCCGTTTGCAGGTGGTCGAAGTGTGTCGTCGCTCGGGTAATGGATTCCGTCCAATCCTGGTTGCCGGTGACGACGATGGGGCGCAGCAGAATTACGAGTTCGGTCTTGCGCGTTATCTGTTGGCGATGACGAAAGAGTTCGCCGAGCAAGGGTAGGTCGCCTAGAATTGGGACCGACGCAACGTCGTCTTGAGTCTGGTTCTGCATGAGTCCACCGATGACGACGACCTGACCGTTGCGGGCGCGGACGATGGAATCGGATTCGCGAATCGTTGATTGCGCAAGCGGCAGACTCAAATTGTTATTGTTGTTGATGTTGATATTTTTGACTTTTTCGCTGACTTCACTGACCGAGGGGTGAATGTGCAGCGTGACCTCGTTGGTGTCGCTGATTTCAGGAGTGACATCCAGCGCTACCCCGGAGAAGAAGGGTGTGAGTTCGACATCGACGTTCTGGTCGCTGCTCGTGGCGCCAGACAGCGTCGTGCTTTGGGTGTTGATATCAGTCACAAAGAATTCGTCGGTTCCCACCTTGATGACGGCCTTCTGATTGTTGACCGTTGATACCCGCGGGCTGGAAAGTACGTGGACGTTGCCCTGGGTCTTCAGAAATTCGAGAAAACTAGTGAAATCACCCAGATTCAGACTCATGGCGAACATGCCGCCGAAGGCGGTCGCCATATCGGAGCGAATGCCCGCCACATCCGTTGGGTCCAGGGCGTTATTTTGGCCCTTGAGGTTGCTCGCGCCTGTGCTGAAAATAGAGCCGCCTCCGAACTGTCCCGCTACGACCGATTGGTCCCCATTGTGGGCGATCAACGACCAATTCACGCCGGTTTGATAGCCGTCGTTCAGTGTTACTTCGACGATCTTGGCTTCGAGAATGACTTGGCGTTGAATGATGGCCTGGGTCTGCTTCAGGTAGGACTCAACCTCGCGAAGCTCCCTGGGCATGGCGCGGATGATCAGCATCCCAGACTGGGGGTTGATGATGACTTTACGTCCGTCTTGCGTGCCGATAATGGCAGTCAGAGCGGTACGCAGATCGGCCCAGAAGTCGCTATTGGAGCGCGTGTTGACCTCGCTACCTGAGATCGCTTCGGGTTCCTGGCTCGATCCTACTGTATTGTTCGGGGCAGTTTGCTTGGCGGTAACCTGCCCCGAACTTACGCGGACCTGAGAGACACCGGAGCGTTGAACGTTCAGATAATCGATCTTGAAGATACGCGACTGCATACCGGGGGACATGACGGTGTATCCCATCGCAGTCTTGCGGTATTCGTAGCCGTATATGTCACGTACGGCGTTCAAGACCTCGCCGATCGTGACATTTTTCATGGCCAGCGTGATTCGGCCTTCGAGTTTCGGTGGGACGATCATGTTGTACGACGTGTCTTTGACGAGGCCCATAAAAAAGGCGCCGGCGGGTACCGACTTCACGGTAATGTCGAAGCGTCGCTCAACCGGTTGCATGGCTGTCTGACTTAGATCGATGCTGAGCGGTGGCGTCAGGGCATTGGCGACCACAGACGAAACGGTCGGAGTAGCTTTGGGCAGCTCCTGACTTTGTTGTTGGCTTTCCGTAAGTGCTTGTTTGATTTCCTCACCGACCGAACCACCACGTGGCGGCGCGACCGTACAACCCGACACCAGGGTCAGGGGTAGTAGGAGAGCGATCGCTGTGACGTTGAGCTTCATGGTTTGGGAGGCCCCTTCAATGTTGACCCGGGTCGGGGTTAAGACCGACCGGGTGTTTAATATTCTCGAGTTGCAGCGTCAGCTTTTTCGTATGGCCGTGGTAGCGTAAGCGAACATAATCGGGTTCTATAGCCACGACTTTCCCGCCGTGAACGTACTCACCTACGCCGACCGATCGTTTGTCGATTATCGCGCTACGCCGATCGTCGGCGATTAGTATCGAGCTCAGTGAGAAACGATGTTTACGGTGGACCGCTTTCGCAATGGTTGTCCCATGTTCGGACGCCCTGGTGCCGGGTGGGCGCGTAGGATCGCTCGCGTCGGTAGACGCCTGCAATACACACGGCAGACCCAGGCACAGCATCGAAGCCAGCAGGACCCATTGCCGATTTCCTAAATCCTTGCTAGACACCGATCCATTCCTCCTTGAGGCTTAGTGTATGGGCGGTAATCGTCGCACTTGCCCTCGGGTAGTTCTGTACCTTGTAATCGAGTTGATCCCAATAGATTTGCCAAGGCATCGCTTCGGCGGCCTTGAGGTAACGCTGAATATCGAAAAAGCTTCCTTCTACGGTCAGACGCACGCCGTGTTGGTAAATCTCTGTACGTGCGGTCTCCGCGTTTCCGGGATCGGAAGCTGTCGGCGATGATGTGTTCTGGCCGTCTTCGTTCAGGCCAGGGAGTCGTATTACCGGTAGATTTTCCAGTTTGACCAAACGCAAACCTGCTTGCGATTTAAAAAGGTCTTGCAGGAGCCGCGGTACCTGATCGGGCGGCACAAACCGTGACATCATTTCCTGTTCTTGTTTGGAGGCCCTGCCAACTTGTTTCGCCAAGTCATCGATACGTGCGCGCAAACGGGTTTTCTCGCTTCCGTCGAGTCGTTTTGCGGAGGTAGTGAGCGCTCCGTCGACGTTGTCAATCCGCGTGCCTAGGCTCTGTATTTCAGAATAAACATGCTGTTGGCGTCGGAGTTCCGGACTCAGGAACACTGTATCCCATAGCGCGTAGAGTACGATGAGCAGCACAATCGCCGAGAGGAAGCGTTCACGCTGGTTCAACCTTGCGAACTTAGCTTCGAGTTGCTGGAGCGTCTGTTTCACGAAGCGCCTCCCTTACCGGTTTTCGACTGCAGGGCGAAATCCACGTAATGTTCCTGGTCGGACGGCGTCTCGATGTTGAGACGGCGAAATTGAATACCGTTCATGTTGGCGTCTTCGGTGAGTCGTTGGATAAATTCCGGTACGAGTTCCGGTCGCGTTGAACGGCCACGGATCGTGAGGCCTGCACGGAACTCATCGATCGAAAATTCGGTTAGCCAAAGTCCGTCCGGGACCTTGTGGGACAAGGTATTCATAAAACTCGATATGGTGACCGCATGAGCCCGTTTCTTCGTTTCAAGGACCTGAATCGCTTGGTCCCGCGCAAACCGTTGTCGTTCGAGACGCCCCAGTTCCAATTGCATGGCCTGTAGGGCATCGTTGTTAGCGCTGATCGCCAAATTTGTCATGGCCAGCTGTTCAGTACGTTTCGCCAACACGGCATCGAGTTGATGCCGGCTCCTTTCCAGGTCGTGGCTCTTCCAGAGTCCCCAACTGTAGAAGAGGGCCATGCCGATGACGACGCCCGATGTCATTTGCAACAATTTCGGGAGGTCGAGTGAGTACCTTGACGGCGTCAACGACGCGCGATAAAAGTTGATCTGTTGTTCCACTAAGACCGACATGACACCCTTACGATGTTGTATGCAATTCTGTGAATTCCTTCACACATTGGCGGCAGACTTTCCGGAAAGTTGATAGCCAACGCGGAACAGGAAGG
>CAZASZ010000075.1:0-7823 GCA_964487925.1 uncultured Gammaproteobacteria bacterium | reverse complement strand
CCATAAAGGGGCCGTTAGACTGTATTCCAACACATTTCGAGCTATAATGCCGGGTTTTTGTGGCGGGATATGGCCCGTGCGGAAGCCCACATCATGGACCTACGAATGAACAAACACCTGATGAACAACTATGCTCGGCTCCCCATCGCGTTCGCCCATGGTGAAGGGGTATGGATTCACGACGAGGATGGCAAGACCTATCTCGATGCCCTGAGCGGGATCGGCGTTTGCGCACTGGGGCATGCCCACCCCGCCGTCACCGAGGCGGTCTGCGCCCAGGCTGGGCGCTTGACGCACACATCCAATCTCTATGGGGTTCCGGTCCAAGCGAAGCTGGCCTCGCGACTCTGTAGCCTCTCCGGTATGGACAGAGTCTTCTTCTCCAACTCGGGCGCCGAGGCCAATGAGGCTGCCATCAAGATCGCGCGCCTCTATGGCCATAGCCGCAACATCGAACGCCCCGTCATCCTGGTCACGGAAAACAGCTTCCACGGCCGTACCATGGCCACACTGTCCGCCACCGGGAATCGTAAAATTCAGGCAGGGTTCGAACCACTTGTTCAAGGGTTCGCGCGAGTTCCGTTTGACGATGTCGGCGCCATCGAAGCGGCGGCTCAGAACAATCGGGACATCGTTGCGATACTCGTTGAACCCATCCAAGGCGAGGGTGGTATCCGTATTCCAGACACAGGCTACCTGAAAGCGGTTCGACGTATCTGTGACCAGCATGGCTGGCTCATGATGCTTGACGAGGTTCAAACCGGAATTGGCCGAACCGGTCGCTGGTTCGCGTTTCAGCACGATGAAATCAGCCCGGACGTAATATCCTTAGCCAAAGCCCTAGCCAACGGCGTCCCTATCGGCGCCTGTTTGGCTCGGGGGCTCGCGGCCGAGACGTTAAAACCGGGACATCACGGATCGACCTTCGGTGGAAATCCACTGGCCTGCGCCGCAGCGTTGGCCACGCTGAAGACTATCGAGGACGAAGATATTGTCGCGAATGTCGAAAAAACCGGACGTTATCTAGTCGACCGGCTTCAGGGCGCCTTGGGCGCGCACCCGCGAGTCAAGGATATACGTGGATGCGGACTCATGATCGGTATCGAACTCGCCGAAGGTGACAGCAGGCTTCCTGCCCTTGGACTCGACCAGAGACTTCTATTCAGCCTGCAGGCCGGTAACGTTATTCGCCTACTACCGCCGCTAATACTTAGTCGTGACGAGGCCGATGAAATTGTACTCAGACTGACACAGGTCATCGAAGATCTTGAGGCGAACGCCACAGCGGTGTAAGCAAAACCATTTTCAAAACTGTATATCGACATATCGAATCATGACGACGCCAAAACATTTCCTGCGACTTTCGGACCTCTCCACCGACACTTTGCGTGCTCTAATCATACGCGGTATCGAGCTGAAGGATATTCAACAACGAGGCGAGCTCTACGAGCCGCTGAAGAACCGCGTGCTCGCCATGATTTTCGAAAAATCATCCACACGGACACGGGTCTCGTTCGAAAGCGGCATGACGCAATTTGGCGGCCATGCGCTATTCCTTTCACCGCGCGACTGTCAATTGGGCAGAGGCGAACCGGTCGAAGATACCGCCCGCGTACTATCCGGCATGGTAGATGCCGTCATGCTGCGGACCTTTCACCACGATGATCAGGTTCGGTTCGCCGCGCACTCCAAAGTACCGGTCATCAACGGTCTATCGGATCTCCATCACCCCTGCCAGTTGCTTGCCGACATGCAAACCTATTTCGAAAGCAAGGGCGATATCAATGGGCGTTCCGCGGCCTGGATCGGCGACGGCAACAATATGTGCCACTCCTACATGGAAGCGGCCCGCATCCTGGGTTTCCAGTTGCGCATCGCCTGCCCCAAAGGTTATGGCCCGAACAGTGATTTGCTGGCCGAAGCGGGCGATCATGTCGTGGTTTGCGATCACCCCAGAGAGGCCGTGGACGGCGTACACCTCGTCACCACCGACGTCTGGGCCAGCATGGGACAGGAAGAGGAGGCCAGCGAGCGTAGACAAACCTTCAAGGACTACCAAGTCAATGAGGCCCTGATGTCTTTGGCGGACGATAACGCGTTGTTCATGCACTGCCTGCCGGCACATCGCGGCGAAGAGGTCAGTCACGGGGTCATAGACGGCCCCCAAAGCATCGTCTGGACCGAGGCAGAGAATCGGTTGCATGCCCAGAAGGCATTGTTAGAGTGGATTCTCGGAGCGCCTTTTTAGGCAAAGAGCTGCTTGATCTCCTGAATTTCATCGTGGGCCGCCTTCATGGCCTCAATACTGCCCTCTGGCGTGAGGCCAAGGTTCGCGAACGCAGGGATCCGGGTCCAATCGACTTGTGTGCAAGGATGGTCGCTACCGATATGGCTTAGCAGATTCGCCACCAGCACGACATCGACATAATCCGCCTGCCAAGCTGCCGGCCGCATATAGTCATCGTGTTCCCTGACGACCTGAATAGTCTCCTCGGCAAACTGCCACCGCTTCAAGATCATCTCACCCGCACGCCCATGCAAAACGGACAGGACCTTGTGGAGATTCTTGGGCTGATCGAAGAGCTCCGGAACGCACTCCAGGTATTCAACCAACGGTAGCTTCCCTATATCGTGGATCAAACCGGCAAACATCGCTTTTTCGGGCTCGAGCCGCGTATGTCCATGAGCGATCACATGACTTAGAGCGGCCACGTGGGTACTGTGGGACCAGATTTCCCGAAGTAGGCGCTTGCGCATTGGGTGTTGCACCAGGTTGTTCGCGTAGACCTGCTCGACAGCGTAGCTCATGACGATCGATCGAACGCCGGCAAGCCCCAAACGGGTCACTGCGCCTTTGAGGTCGTAGATATTCTGTCTGCCCCGGCACATCGGACCGTTTGTCGCACGAATTAGACGCGACCCTAACACCGGGTCACTATTGATGATCTGAGCAATACGCCCCGAGGTCACATCGGGTTCCGCGAGTAACTTACGCACCCTTAGAGCGATCTCCGGCATGCTCGGAAACAAGATGCGGTTGGCGCCAACGTCACGGACGAAGTCCTTCCAAAGATGCTCGAGCCTGAGTGAAACATCATTTTTCATGGTGCTGCCTTCCATTCGCGCGGTGCGAGTTGTAGTGTAAAGCCATCCTGAAACATGTTCTCGTTTAGCGCCGTTTTCCGCAATATTCTTGAGAGCGGGCAAGATCATTGCTTGCAGCGTACACTGTATAATCTCTCATTATAAAAACATACAGGATTGTGACCTGCATCATACCTCTGCACGTCAAGCTCACATAAGACAGACCGCTATGATAGATTTAGGGTCCCTAGCCCCCGGGTATTGATATTCGAAGATGCGCTGGTTCAAGTGGCAGTTTGCGCTATTCCTCGCCATGGGTCTGTCCATGACGACGGCTATCGGCATATGGTCCTTATGGCGCGACGCCCAGTTGACGCCGCACCGTGACCTTAAATTAATCAAGGCCGAGAAAACCCTGACGGTCCTGACCCGGAACGCCCCGACCACTTATTTCCAGGGCCGCGACGGGCCAACGGGCTTTGAATATCAGCTCACGCAGGCGTTCGCCGAATATATGGGGGTCAGCGTACACTACCGTTTCCTGGACTCCATGGACGATATCATGCATTCGATCCGTGCAGGCACAGGCGATATCGCAGCGGCGGGTATCACCAGGCTACCCCAGCGAGACGGAATCGGCCTGTTTACCCCTTCGTATATGGAGGTCCGCCAGCAGGTCGTTTGTCGACGCGAGGTCCCCTCCCCCAAACATGTCGCGGACCTGCCCGGGCTATCCATACTGATACCGGAAGGGACCAGTTATGTCATGATGCTCCGAAAACTACGGCGATCGATACCCGAATTGAACTGGGTCACCACAGATTCGCTCTCGACCGAACAGCTGTTTCAAACGATCACCGAGGGTGAGGCCGATTGCACGGTCGCGGACTCCAACATCGTCGCCATCAACCAGCGCTTCTACCCAAACCTCAGAGTCGCCATGAACCTGACTCAGCCTCAACCCTTAGCCTGGTTGCTTCCTGAACGCGCCACCGCCTTACACGCATTCGTGAGCCAATGGTTCGAACTGATTCGCAAGAACGGTCAGCTTAGGGATATCTACGAACGCAACTACGGCCATATCAAGACCTTTGATTATGTTGACACCCGGGTCTTTCAACGCCGTATTCTGCGTCGACTGCCTCGCTACCAACCACACTTTGAGGAGGCCGCCTCGCTACATCAACTGCCCTGGACGCTGCTGGCAGCCCTAGCCTATCAGGAATCTCATTGGAACAATCTTGCCCGCAGCCCCACAGGAGTCAGAGGCCTTATGATGCTGACCCTCAATACTGCGCGCACCCTGGGCCTAAACAGTCGCCTAGATCCCGAACAGAGTATCGAGGGAGGCGCTCGTTACCTGAGAGAACTCATTGATCGACTTCCAGACGCGGTCACAGGACAGAATCGAATCTGGATCGGTCTCGCCGCCTACAACATCGGCATGGGTCATATACTGGATAGTCGTGTCCTTGCTCGCCGCCTGGGCAAGAATCCCAACAAGTGGGCGGACCTCAAAAACGTGCTCCCACTGCTGACTCGCCGCGACTATTACAAAACGCTCCACAGTGGTTATGCTCGGGGCACCGAAGCCGTCGAGTATGTACAACGTATCCGCAATTACCGCGATATTCTGGAACGCGACCTGATTGCCGGACAGCTGACGGCCACCCTTCTCTAGCCGTATTCCCGAACAGCCCGTGATAGCCGTTGTCGCCCAAGCGTCAGGCCCCGGCCCAACTCGCCCCCAAATTAAAGGCTGACCTAATTACGCCGCAATAATGATTGATCCATCGACCGAATGAGACCAATCACTATGACTTCTCTAGCACAAATCGACGAGGCCGCGATCGTGACCGACACCTTCCGCCAAGCTCTGGCGGAGAAAGTCGAGGCAGAATCACTCGACCTACCGATGCTTCCGGAAGTGGCTCGGGAAAC
The DNA here is from genome assembly GCA_964487925.1 of uncultured Gammaproteobacteria bacterium. Taxonomy (GTDB): domain Bacteria; phylum Pseudomonadota; class Gammaproteobacteria; order SZUA-140; family SZUA-140; genus RI-283. Next base: position 2,798 of record CAZASZ010000075.1, on the reverse strand, counting down.
ACTCTCGATGGCCCGTGACGAGACGAGCGACGCGTCCGAGCTCGCGAAGCTCATCTACCGCGATCAATCGCTTGCCGCACATCTGCTGCAAATCGCCAATTCAGCGGCTTACCTGGGCAACAACAAGATCGTTTCGTTGCAACAGGCGGTGGCCAGACTCGGTTTCCGAGTCATTTCAGAAATTACGCTTGCGATGGTCGTCAAGGCACAACTCTTTAGCGTCAAAGGGCAGGAAAAAACCCTGTCCTATTTGTGGCAACACGCCCTCGCCTCCGGCACCTGGTCTAAGGAGATCGCACGGACACTGCGTTATAACGTTGAATCCGCCTTTTTGTGTGGCCTTCTCCATGAGATCGGAAAGCCCGTAGTACTCCAGGCTATGATCGATATCGGCTCAAAGCGTGACATATCCCCCAGCCACGAGGACATCACGATCCTCATGGAAGAATTTGACGTCCCCGTCGGTGTCATGCTGGCTACGAAATGGAAGCTCCCTGATCCGGTCATTGAAAGCATCGCCTACTATCAGTCCTACAACCTCGCTACCTCCTTCGCCAAAGAGGCAATGATAGTTCACTGCTCAGATGCCTTCACAACGACAATGATTCGCGACGCTAAGATGGACGAAGAATATCTTCGCAACCTGCCCGCAATCGCCGAACTCAATCTATATCCCGACGACGTGACGGCGCTCATCGAGAAGCAGGGTTTGGTCAAGGAAATGATCGAAGCCTTATCGTTATGAATAGTTCGAAGACATTCGATTTCGTAATCATCGGCGGCGGCCCGGCGGGGCAAAAAGCCGCGATCAAGGCGTCCAAGGAAGGGGAAAGTGTTGCGTTGATCGAACGGGACCGGCAGATCGGCGGCGCCTGCGTGCACCGCGGCACGATTCCCAGCAAGACACTGCGTGAAAGCGTCATGCAGTTTTGGAGGGCACAAAACACCATCGAGAAAATGGGCATCGAAACCGGCGAAGCGGTCGAATTCTCGGGACTGCTTTCCCACTTGCAGTCGGTTATACAGGCGCATAGCAACTATATGTACCGCCAGATCGAGCGCAACGACATCACCTATATGCACGGTCAGGCGCGTTTTCTCGACCCGCATCATATTGAGGTCCTGCAACCGAATGGGAAAAAGCAGACCATTGAGGCACGTTTTGTCATTCTTGCGACAGGTACCCGCCCCCGCAATCCCGACGATATTCCGATTGATCACGAACACATTTACGACAGCGACTCGATCCTGTCCATGATCTATGTACCCAAGTCACTTACCGTGCTTGGGGCAGGTGTTATCGCCACCGAATATGCCTCTATTCTGGCGGTATTGGGGTCCAAGGTCACGATCATCGATAAAGGCGATCGCCCCTTAAGTTTCCTAGAGCCCGAACTCAGTCAACGCTACATCGAGACCCTGGAGCGATTCGGTGGCAGCTATATCGGCGGCCAACGCACTAAGTCCGTTGAATGGGATGGTATCACCAGCGTACGTTGTACACTGGAAAATGGTGAGGAGATCGTCAGCGAGAAAGTGCTATTCGCGCTAGGTCGTGTCGCCAATATTGAGACGCTAAATCTGGACTGCACTGGCGTCGAACTGACCTCCAGAGGCCTAATCGAGGTCGACAAGTATTTTCGCACCGCAGCCCAACACATCTATGCCGTGGGTGACGTCATCGGCCCACCGGCCCTGGCCTCGACATCTATGGAGCAAGGCCGCCAGGCCGTCTGTCATGCCCTGGACCTTCCTTCGGCCCATTTGGCCAGGACGATCCCGATCGGCATCTTCACGATCCCGGAAATGGCCTCTGTCGGACTCTGCGAAGTCGCAGCCCGCGAACAATACGGTCCGGTCATCTCCGGCACCGCTGGTTTCGATGAAATCGCCCGCGGACATATATCAGGTATCCAGGAAGGCCTGCTCAAGCTCGTGGTGGGCGCCGACAACGGCCAGGTATTAGGAGTCCACATCGTCGGAGAAGGTGCGGCAGAGCTCATCCATATCGGTCAAATCGCCATCCTCAAGGGGATGCATGTAGAGGAATTCGTCGAAAACATCTTCAACTTTCCCACTCTGGCCGAGGCCTACCGTGTTGCCGCGCTAAACGCCTTGCATAAACTCAACCGGCGCCCAAACCTCGACACCAATATCGCTACTGCCGGCGGCTAACGCACCATCGTACATCGCCTGAAGAATTTGCATCTGAAGTGGGCGATTTCGTAATTTATCAATTCCCGCTCAGCGCTTGCCATGACTCCCCCGCTTCGCTTGACAACCTGCCCTAATACGTCCCCAAACGACCCTGATCTGTTCATCTTGAGCGATATTGATCTCGCGCCAACCCCCAAGCAATTCAGTCAAGAAACGATATTGTCATAAAAAAAATATGGAAAATATCTTGCAAATTTCGGCTGCCGAACTTAGCATCAAAGGTGAAATATAGACGCGATGAAAAACGACATCAGGTGGGCCGAAATATGTATACAATCCAAAACACGCAATGGGGCCACGTCGCCCATCTTGAGGCACGGATCCGTGAACTTCGAGTACCCATGGTTCGTGACGGTCTGATCCTTGGTAGGAATGCGAGCATTGGCAGTTTTGCCGTTCAGAAGGCTCTGCATTTATTGGTGGACTTTCCGTTTATCCATTTGGAACTTGATGACGAGGTCATCGGAGGCATCCTGATCCGCAGTGACATCCTGCACCGCATCGATCAACCTGGATTGGTCGAATTCGTCCTTCAGCGGATCAAACCCATGATGAGCGGAGAGGAGATCATGGAGCTCGAT
>CAZASZ010000074.1:0-7906 GCA_964487925.1 uncultured Gammaproteobacteria bacterium | reverse complement strand
ACCCGGCATTATAGCTCGAAATGTGTTGGAATACAGTCTAACGGCCCCTTTATGGTGTGGCGATTGATAAGGCGTGACGACCGGGACGTTCCCTGCAATTTTGGTTTGACGATAACACGATGGCGGCGTATCATCCCCTGCCTTGCGAATGGGTGCCGGTTTTGGTGGTGTCCAGGGCCGTGGCTTGTGGTCGACCCGTGGAGTTCAGCAGGGCGTGTCCGGGGTATAGCGCAGTCTGGTAGCGCGCCTGCTTTGGGAGCAGGATGTCGGGGGTTCGAATCCCTCTACCCCGACCAATCCAGGGTTACGGAACACGGTGGCCTATGGTGTCGGATTTGCCGGGTAGGACTCGGTGCGCAAGGTCTGCGCCCGTAGCTCATTTGGATAGAGCATCGGCCTTCTAAGCCGAGGGTAGCAGGTTCGAACCCTGCCGGGCGCGCCAATTCGATGTGTGCAGTCGATGCAGCGTTGTGGGTTGCCGCAGAGGGCGGATGTCGGGGGTGGGAGATGATGTCCCATTCTGTTTGAAGCGACTGTTTTTATGGTGAGCGTAGCTCAGTTGGTAGAGCCCCGGATTGTGATTCCGGTGGTCGTGGGTTCGAGCCCCATCGTTCACCCCAGTCTTCAGCTCGCGAATTGCGATGTTGTTGCATTTTGTGGAATCATCCGAATATGATTCACTACTTGAGTATGGGCCGTTAGCTCAGTTGGTAGAGCAGCTGACTCTTAATCAGCGGGTCGTAGGTTCGAACCCTACACGGCCCACCATTCTCACAAGCGGCGGTGGATGTGAATCCCCGTCCATCCCTGTTGGGTCTGAGCTTAACAAAGTGTATGCTGACAGCGGTCTATATTTATCTACCCATCAGAGCGTCTCTGAATGTCGGGCAGCATGACTGTCTGGAGCTGAGACTGCACCTCCTTGAAGATGCGCATGATCGACAGCGGCGCTTCCACGTCTGATGTGATCCCGGGATGCGCGCTTGATGACTTGGTGGTGTTTGGGTTTGAAGGTGCGGAAAAACGAATTGCGAAAGTGGCGGAATTGGTAGACGCGCTGGTTTTAGGTACCAGTGGGGGAACCCGTGAGAGTTCGAGTCTCTCCTTTCGCACCATTAGGTTATATTCACGCGCGATGTAGCTGTGCGCGGGTCTTTGTGTGTGATTAACATTTAATTGATATCAAGTGGTTGGGGTAATGTCATGCAAGTTTCAGTAGAGACGACGGAAGGCCTTGAAAGGCGTATGAAGGTCACAGTGCCGGCCGAGAAGGTGGGTAGCGAGATGGCTCAGCGGTTTCAGTCTTTGGCCAAGACCGTGCGCCTGAAAGGTTTTCGTCCGGGTAAGGTGCCAATGAAGGTCATCAAGGGTCAGTATGGGGCCAGTGTGCGTCAGGAAGTACTTGAAGAATTGACGCGCAATACCTTCTACGAGGCGCTGAGCCAGGAAAATCTGCGGCTGGCAGGCTATCCGGCGTTTGAATCTGAGTCTGAGTCTTTCAATGAGGGTGACGACTACAGTTACACAGCTACTTTTGAGATCATGACCGAATTTGAGCCCGCGCCATTGGATGGTCTCGAATTGACCCGTCCTCAGGTGGTTCTGGGTGATAAGGATCTCGATACGATGCTCGCCAAGTTGCAGCGTCAATCATGTCGATGGAACGCTGTGGAGCGAGAGGCAGCCGAAGGGGATCGTTTGGTTATCGACTTCGAAGGACGTATCGACGGCGAGGTCTTTGCCGGAGGTACGGGCGACAATGTGCCTGTCGTGTTAGGCTCCAAGGCCATGATCGCGGGTTTCGAGGAAGGACTTTCCGGTAGCAAACCAGGCGAAGAGCGTACGCTTAAACTGAGTTTTCCAAGTGATTATCACAATAAGGAATTATCGGGTCAGGACGCGGAATTTACGATCAAGATTAAGAGCGTAGAGGAAGCTGAGCTACCCGAGATCGACGAAGACTTCGCCAAGACATATGAGGTCGAGGACGGTAGCGTCGAGACTCTGAAGTCAGAAGTCCTCAATAGCATGCAGATGGAGCTCGATGATGCCATCCGACTGAAGATGAAGAAGCAGGTCATGGATGCCCTTATCGAGCGCAACCCGATCGAGCTGCCTCGATCTCAGGTGGAGTCCGTGTTACAGGACTCGATTAAGCAGCGTGGCGATCAAAATCTGGACGAAGCGCAGTTGGCCGAGCTGAAAAATGCCGCTGAGCGCAACGTTACGCTCGGAATTATCGTCAATCGATTAATCAAGGATCAGGGGCTCAAGGCCGATGCCATCAAGGTACGGTCGCGAGTGGAATCGATCGCGGCCGGTTATGATGACCCGGATGCCGTGATCGCCTGGTACTACGGTGATCGTCAACGACTGGCCAACGTCGAGGGACTGGTGCTGGAAGACGAGGTGGTCGAATGGGTTATCGATCAGGCCAAGATGAATGACGTTGAGAGTTCTTTTGACGAGGTCGTCGGCGGTGTTGCACCCGCTGACGCAGGTGAATCCAACTAAAGGATGAAGCAGGCTGACCGATATGACGAATGTTGATCAAAGCGGGGATATCCGAATGAATCTTGTGCCCATGGTTGTGGAGCAGACCTCGCGAGGGGAGCGCTCATACGACATCTATTCCCGTTTACTCAAGGAGCGAGTGATTTTCCTTGTCGGGCCTGTCGAAGACCATGGCGCCAATCTGATTGTGGCTCAGATGCTGTTTCTGGAGTCGGAGAATCCGGACAAGGACATCCATCTCTACATTAATTCACCGGGTGGTTCGGTCAGTGCGGGGCTCTCTATTTATGACACCATGCGCTTCATTAAGCCTGATGTCAGCACTATGTGTCTCGGTCAGGCGGCCAGTATGGGCGCCTTGTTGCTGGCCGGTGGCGCCAAGGGCAAGCGTTATTCCTTGCCGCATGCGCGCATCATGATTCACCAGCCTCTGGGCGGGTTCCAGGGCCAGGCTTCGGATATCGATATCCATGCCAAAGAGATCTTGCGTGTCCGTGACACGCTCAACAACATCCTTGCCGATCACACCTCCCAGCCCCTGGAGAGGATTCGTGCGGATACGGATCGGGACAACTTCATGTCCGGTAGCGATGCTGTCGAATACGGCCTGATTGACAGCGTGTTGTCGCACCGGGACGCCGTAGACTGATATAATGATAGGCCAAATTGTTTGTGAGCCAGCCGAGTTGGTGACATTGGATGCGCCCTTAAGATGGTCGTTGCCAGTTCGACTTACGAGTGAGGTATTGGGTTATGAGCGATGATAAGTCGGGTAAGGACGATGGAAATGAAAAGCTGCTCTATTGCTCGTTTTGCGGCAAGAGTCAGCATGAAGTGCGTAAGCTCATTGCCGGCCCCTCTGTCTTTGTATGTGACGAGTGTGTAGAGCTCTGTAATGATATTATCCGGGAAGAGGTGCAGGAATCCTCTTCCACGCTCAAGGGCCGGAAGCTACCGACGCCTCATGAGATTAACGATATTCTGAATGAGTACGTGGTAGGCCAGGTGCCAGCCAAGAAGGTCTTGGCCGTCGCCGTCTACAACCATTACAAACGGCTTGAGGCCGGTGTCAAGAAGGACGAAGTCGAGCTTTCGAAGAGCAACATCCTCCTGATCGGTCCCACCGGAAGTGGTAAGACACTGCTGGCTGAGACCCTTGCACGACTGCTCAATGTCCCCTTCACGATTGCCGATGCGACGACGTTGACCGAGGCCGGTTATGTCGGTGAGGATGTCGAGAACATCATTCAGAAGCTCCTGCAGAAATGCGATTACGATGTTGAGAAGGCCCAGCGTGGTATTGTCTATATCGATGAGATCGACAAGATCTCGCGCAAGTCCGATAACCCATCCATCACTCGGGACGTTTCGGGTGAAGGCGTTCAACAGGCTTTGCTGAAGCTGATAGAGGGTACGGTTGCCTCTGTCCCTCCGCAAGGCGGGCGCAAACATCCGCAGCAAGAGTTTCTCCAGGTCGACACCGGTAACATCCTATTTATTTGTGGTGGCGCCTTTGCGGGCCTCGAAAAGATCATCCGCGATCGCTCGGAAAAGGGCGGGATCGGTTTTTCCGCAGAGGTCAAGGGCAAGGATGAGCAAAAGACTGTCGGCGAGACTCTCCACACCGTTGAGCCGGAAGACCTGATTCGCTTCGGATTGATCCCCGAATTTGTTGGTCGTTTGCCGGTTATCGCAACCTTGGATGAGTTGGATGAAGAATCGCTGGTGCGTATTCTGACCGAGCCCAAGAACGCCATTACCAAACAGTTCGTGAAACTTTTCGAAATGGAACAATGCGAGCTGATCCTGCGCGAGGATTGCCTTTCGGCCGTGGCGAAAAAGGCCATGGAGCGCAAGACCGGTGCTCGTGGACTCCGATCCATTCTTGAGCATGTCCTGCTTGAGACCATGTATGACTTGCCTTCGATGGAAGGTGCCGAGAAGGTCGTGGTCGACGAGGGGGTTATCAAGGGTGACGCCGATCCCCTTGTGATCTATCAGGGCGGCGAGGCGCAAAACACGGGGTCCGCCAGTAAAGATCATTGATGTTTCAGGTCCGGGAGCTTGGTGGCTATCGAGTCTCCCGGACCTGCTATTATTCGCCATTCACTCAGAGGGCCACGACGCGCGTGGCTCATCCCCTCAGCATTCGTCTCAAGCTATGCCGCTATGCACTCGGTGGTCCGTTTCCGGGTTTTTAGTGATAGATAGCTGCCTTCATGATTGAAATGGGCATACACCGTCCTTATATCCAAGCTAATGTCGCAGACATAATGCGCGTAACCCGCGCAATGCCTCTTACTACATCCAAGGTGATTCCATGAGCGAGGAAGTGAATTCAGGCGTAATCGGCGGGGATCAGACCATCCTCCCGGTGCTACCCTTACGTGACGTTGTCGTATATCCCCATATGGTATTGCCGCTGTTTGTTGGGCGTGAGAAGTCCATTCAGGCCTTGAGCGCGGCCATGACGGGTAACAAGAAGATCATGCTTGCGGCCCAGAAAAATGCCTCGCAGGATGACCCGGCCGAGGATGATATCCATGAGATGGGCTCCACGGCCACGATCTTGCAGCTGCTAAAACTCCCTGATGGCACGGTTAAAGTCCTCGTAGAGGGTATCGATCGCGCCAAAATCGTCCATTATATGAGTGGCGAGGACTATTTTGTCGCTCAGGTTGTCGTTCAGGATCTGGTCGAGACCGGCGATCGTGAGACGGAGGTGCTGGCGCGGTCGGTGCTGGCCCAGTTCGAGCAATATGTCAAACTGAACAACAAGATCCCCCCCGAGGTGTTAACCTCGCTGATGAATATCGACGATGCAGGGCGGCTTGCGGATACCATTGCCGCTCATATGATGCTCAAAGTCGAGGAACGTCAGGAGTTGCTTACGCTATTGGACGTTAAGGCTCGCCTTGAACGCCTCATGGGGCTGATTGAATCCGAGGTTGACCTGCTCCAAGTGGAGAAACGGGTGCGTGGCCGTGTTAAACGGCAGATGGAGAAGAGCCAGCGCGAGTATTATCTCAACGAGCAGATGAAGGCTATTCAGAAGGAGTTGGGTGACATGGAAGACATGCCCAATGAATTCGAGGAGTTGGAGCGTAAAATCGAGCGCTCGGGGATGCGCGCCGACGCCAAGAAAAAAACGCTTTCCGAGTTCAATAAGCTCAAGATGATGTCCCCGATGTCCGCAGAGGCGACAGTTGTCCGCAATTACATCGATTGGATGGTTAGTATGCCCTGGAAGAAGCATACCAAGATCAGTCGTGATCTCGGTCATGCGGAGACGATCCTTGATGAGGATCACTATGGCCTGCAGCGGGTCAAGGAGCGGATCCTTGAGTATCTGGCAGTACAGCAGCGCGTGGACAAGCTAAAGGGGCCGATATTGTGCCTAGTCGGTCCGCCGGGCGTTGGTAAGACCTCACTGGGTCGGTCGATCGCGCGCTCGATCAACCGGAAATTCATACGCATGTCGCTGGGCGGGGTGCGTGACGAGGCAGAGATCCGAGGGCACCGGCGGACCTATGTCGGCGCTATGCCCGGTAAGATCATCCAGAACCTCTCCAAGGTTGAGGTGAAGAACCCGCTCTTCCTGCTCGATGAAATCGATAAGATGGCAATGGATTTTCGTGGTGATCCGGCATCTGCGCTGCTTGAGGTGCTTGATCCGGAACAGAACAATTCCTTCAACGATCATTATTTGGAGGTCGACTATGACCTCTCCGGCGTTATGTTCGTTTGTACGGCAAATAGTATGAATATCCCGGCGCCGCTCCTTGATCGTATGGAGGTCATTCGCCTGTCCGGATATACGGAGGATGAAAAACTCCACATCGCCGAACGTTATCTGACCCCCAAGGAGGTTAAGGCCAATGGGCTTGCCGAGAAAGAGCTTGCGCTCAGCCAAGGCGCCGTTCGCGACATTATTCGTTATTACACCCGTGAAGCGGGTGTCAGAAATCTTGAACGCGAGATCTCCAAGATCTGCCGAAAGGTGGTTAAGGACATCCTCCTGAGCAACAAGAAACGGGTTACGGTATCTTCCCGAAATCTGTCGCATTACCTGGGCGTGAAGAGATACCGCTACGGTCTGGCGGAGGAATATGATCAGGTCGGACAGGTCACTGGGCTTGCCTGGACAGAGGTTGGTGGTGACCTCTTGACCATAGAGACCGCGATCGTGCCTGGTAAAGGCAAACTCATGATCACCGGCCAGTTGGGCGAGGTTATGCAAGAGTCCGTGCAGGCGGCCATGACGGTCGTTCGTAGCCGGGCCCAACTCTTGGGTCTGGAAAGCGACTTCTACCAGACCAGGGACGTCCATATTCACGTTCCCGAGGGCGCCATCCCCAAGGATGGACCAAGCGCAGGTATCGGCATGTGTACCGCGCTCGTCTCCGCGCTGACAAACATCCCCGTTCATTCCGATGTTGCCATGACGGGCGAGATTACACTCAGAGGAGAGGTGTTGCCGATCGGAGGGCTTAAGGAGAAGTTGTTGGCGGCACATAGAGGCGGTATCCAGACCGTATTGATTCCGCACGAAAACGAGCGTGATCTCATCGAGATACCAAAGAATATCAAGCAGCATCTCAACATTAAGCCAGTTCGCTGGATCGATGAGGTTTTGGAGGCGGCGCTGTTACACATGCCTACACCGAGAGTAACGGACGGTCCGGTGGGAGCCGATGTGGCGGCCAAGAAAGTGGCCGGAAAGAGCAAGAAGTCCAGCGGACGTCTGGTTTCACACTGATCTTGGCATCGGCCGCCCCTCATTGGGCGGGGCGGCCGGATTTTTTTACGATCACACGTAACTTCGCTTGACTGCATATCGAGGCATTGCTATAAATGCCCTACCGTTGTGTCGGTACCGGGTTCCGAGCAGCAAGATTCGACGAAACAATTATAAAGGGGAAACGATAGTGACAAAAACTGATTTGATTGATACCGTAGCCGGCTTGGCCGGTCTTTCAAAGGAAGACGCTTCCAAGGCTGTAAATGGTACGATTCAGGCGATTACCGATGCGCTGAAGTCCGGTGATCAGGTGAGCCTGGTTGGTTTTGGTTCTTTCGCGGTCAAAGAGCGTGCAGCACGCCAGGGTAGAAATCCTCAGACCGGCGCCACCATTCAGATTAAGGCCTCCAAGCAACCCTCATTCAAGGCTGGTAAGGCGCTTAAAGACGCCATACAATAATGCCTCGATCGGGTGCTTAGCTCAGCTGGGAGAGCGTCGCCCTTACAAGGCGAATGTCGGGGGTTCGATCCCCTCAGCACCCACCAAGCATCCAGCGCAAGTCATCAGGAGTGGTAGTTCAGTTGGTTAGAATACCGGCCTGTCACGCCGGGGGTCGCGGGTTCGAGTCCCGTCCACTCCGCCATGATTGA
>CAZASZ010000073.1:0-8016 GCA_964487925.1 uncultured Gammaproteobacteria bacterium | reverse complement strand
TGTTCATCGACATAGTCGGCGTCTATCGTGACGTGCTTGTCGCCCATATCCGAGGCCTCGAAGGCCAGGGTTTCCATGACCCGTTCCAGGACCGTGTGCAGGCGGCGGGCGCCGATATTTTCGGTGCGTTCATTGACTTGCCAGGCAATCTCCGCGATGCGGGTGACCCCGGAGTCGCTGAATTCGATTGTCACGCCTTCGGTTCCCATCAGGGCCACGTACTGCTCGGTCAGCGAGGCGTCGGGCTCACACAGTATCCGAATGAAGTCCTCGCTGGTTAGCGCATTGAGCTCGACACGGATGGGCAGGCGCCCCTGAAGCTCAGGGACCAGATCCGATGGCTTACTGAGATGGAAGGCGCCGGAGGCGATGAAGAGGATATGATCGCTGCGGACCATGCCGTATTTGGTCGAGATCGTACAACCCTCGACGAGTGGCAACAGATCGCGTTGGACACCCTCGCGGGACACGTCCGGGCCGCTTGTTTCGCTCTGTCTGCGCGTGATTTTGTCGATTTCGTCGATGAATACGATGCCGTTCTGTTCCAAATTTTCAATGGCGCGGACCTTGATGTCGTCCTCATTGATGAGCTTGGCTGCCTCCTCCTCACGCAACAGCTTGAAGGCCTCTCGGATCGGTAGTTTGCGCTTGTTGACCTTTTGTCCACCCATGTTTTGGAAGAGGCTCTGCAACTGTTCGCTCATCTCCTCCATGCCTGGAGGCGTCATGATCTCCACGCCAACCGAGGAAACTGCGAGATCAGCTTCAATTTCTTTATCGTCGAGTTGGCCCTCGCGTAGCTTCTTGCGGAACTTCTGACGTGTATCGGACATGTCGTTTCGAGTTTGTCCGAGTTCGTCGCGTGCTGGCGGCAACAGGATGTCGAGAATGCGGTCTTCGGCCAAGTCCTCAGCTCGGCGCTGGACCTTGAGCGTCTCTTCCTCGCGCGTCATCTTGATTGCGATCTCGGCGAGGTCGCGAATGATCGATTCGACGTCGCGGCCGACATAGCCGACCTCGGTGAACTTGCTGGCCTCGACTTTGACGAACGGGGCTTTGGCGATGCGCGCAACGCGGCGGGCGATCTCGGTCTTGCCGACACCCGTGGGCCCGATCATGAGGATATTCTTGGGCGTGATCTCCTGGCGCAAACCCTTGTCGACCTGCATGCGGCGCCAGCGGTTGCGCAGGGCGATGGCAACGGCGCGCTTTGCCTCGCTTTGTCCGACGATGTGCTTGTCGAGTTCCTGTGCAATCTCCCTTGGGGTCATCGCGGACACGTTTATTGCGGGCATGGCAGGCTTTCCAGTGTGAGGTTGTGGTTGGTGTAGATGCAAATATCGCCGGCGATGTTTAGTGAACGTCGGACGATTTCCTCGGCGTCGAGTTCGCTACCGTCGAGCAGTGCTCGAGCTGCAGCCTGGGCGTAGGGCCCGCCGGAGCCGATCGCCATGAGGTGGTCCTCGGGTTCGATGACGTCACCGTTTCCGGAAATGATCAGTGAGGCCTCGGTGTCGGCGACTGCGAGCAGAGCCTCAAGGCGACGTAGCATGCGGTCCGTACGCCAGTCCTTAGCCAGTTCAACGGCGGAACGCGTCAGGTTGCCAGAGTGTTTCTCGAGCTTGGCCTCGAAGCGCTCGAACAATGTAAATGCGTCGGCCGTGCCACCCGCGAAACCTGCCAGCACGCGATCGTGATAGAGTCGCCGCACCTTACGGGCATTGCCCTTCATAACCGTGTTGCCCATCGATACCTGGCCATCCCCGCCAATGACGACCATACCGTTCCTACGTACGGACAGGATGGTCGTGCCACGAAATTGCTGCATGAGGTGATCTCCTTGGGGCGCGAAGGAGTTGGAGGTTGCGCCCATCCTGCCAATCTTGTGGTGGGAGCGGGATTTTTCAAGTCCTGATAGCGACTCGTGAGCATTTATTGCGGCCACCGGCATTGCTATGATGAGTGTGTTAGCGAGCCATCTAAAGGAAGACGTCATCGAATCCATTCCACTCCATCGCCGTGTTCTGAGTGACCCTAGACATCTGCTCGCCTTTGGCCTCGGCTCGGGGCTTGCGCCGGTGGCGCCCGGGACTTTCGGAACGCTGGCCGCGATCCCACTCTATTGGCTGATGTCAGACCTGTCGCTCTGGACCTATCTCGCCGTAACGCTAGTCCTGTTTCTATTCGGTTGTTGGCTCTGTGGCTGGAGTGCGCGCGATCTCGAAGTGCATGACCATTCGGGCATCGTCTGGGACGAGGTCATGGGTCTCTTGATTACGATGACCGCAGTCCATCCGGGTTGGGGTGCGGTTATCCTAGGCTTTGCGTTCTTCCGGCTGTTCGATATCTGGAAGCCCTGGCCGATCCGGATCGTCGATGCCCGTGTCGGCGGAGGTTTTGGGATCATGTTCGACGACGTGCTTGCTGGGGTATATGCCGCGATCTGTCTACAGCTTGTCTTGTCGGTATTTCCCGAACTGTCTGCTTAGGAGATGATAGGTCTTAGCCAGCGCGCGTAAAGCTGGTCGGCGATTCTGTTCAGTCCGGCGACGCTGGTCTCAACGTCCTTGAGCATGGTCGCGGCAGATTGGACCGAGGGGCTCGTTTCCTCGATCTGATCCGGGTAACGCTCGATCCAGGTCCTGACGAGAGAAGGCGTCATCTCGACGTGACACTGCAGGGCGAGGATATTCTGGACACAGAAGGCCTGGGATTCACAATAGGTGCTTGCGAGCAGCGGTGTGGCGCCTACCGGGAGCGAGAAGCGTTCGCCGTGCCAGTGAAAGGCAGTCCACGCCTCTGGTAAATCGGTCAGCCAGTCGGTGGTGGTCGATTCGGGCGTCTTCGCGACCTCGTGCCAGCCGATCTCGCCGACGGGGTTTGCCGAGATCGTCGCGCCCAGCGCCTTGGCGATCAGTTGCCCGCCCAGACAATGTCCCAGAACGGGGTGACTGCTTTCGGCTGCCGCGCGAATCAGTGACAGTTCTTCAGCGACCCAGGGCAGGTCGTCGTTGACGCTCATAGGTCCACCCATGAAGACGAGCCCGCTGAAGGCAGAGGGATCACCAGGGATGGCCTCGCCGCGATCGATCGCAACGACTTCATAGGGGATCTCGTGGCGCAACAGATATTGGCCGAGATAGGCGGGACCTTCACAGTCGACGTGGCGGAAGATGCAGATAGGTTTCATCGGGATCCTTCTGGTTTGGTTAAGGACTCACAAATGTCAGGGTGTCGTTCTTTCAGGCGTTGTAGGTCGCCGGGTTCATCAATATCCCATAACGGCTCCATGATTCGAACCGGTCGACCGTCGGTATCGATGCGTTTTAGGCTCGCGGACAAGACTTGGTCCGTTCCCCATTCGATATCGGTAAAAAGCTCGGCGAAGGGACGTTTCAGGGCCACGAGCACATAACCGCCATCCTCGGCCGGGACGATGACGGTATCGGCGCCGTCCGTCAAGGCCAAGTCCACGGTTCTAAGCAAATCAGGTGTCAGTACCGGGCAATCCGTCCCGATCAAAATAGCCTGTTTATAGGTATCGAGCGCATCGCTCAGGGCATGATCCATGCGAGCTCCAAGGTCCGCGCCGTGCTGGTCCCGGAGGCTGATTGAAAACTCCGTCGCAAGTCCTCGAAACCAAGGGTCGTGCGAGTTGGGGGTACAGTAGAGTAAGACCATGTTCTGAATGGCTGCACTTGGAAATGCCATGCAGGCCGTGGTCAGGCTGCGTCGGGTCAGCGCGGCCTGAAAACGAGCCGCGCCTTCGGGGCCAAGGGCGGGAATCAGGCGCGTCTTTGCCAGTCCCGGGACCGGCGCCTTGGCAAATACCAGTATGGCCGTAGCCTCCTTCACGCGCGATACCGCCGGGCGAGTTCGACGGGATCGGTGCCCAGGAAATAGGCTAGGCGCAGGCACCACATCTTTGTGATAGTGTGCCAGATTCCGCCTTCCTCCCAGCGCCGGCTTGAAGTGACGACGCGATCGCGAATACAGGCTGGTCTTGAAAGGCGTTTGAGTCGTTTGCTGATCTCGATGTCCTCCATGAGCGGGATCTCAGGGAAACCACCCACGGCGGTGAACGCGGAACGGTGTATAAATATAGCTTGGTCACCGGTCGCGATGCCGGTTAGCCGCGTACGCCGGTTCATGAGCGATTCAACGACGCGGAACATGCGCTGTCGACCGCTCAAGCGCACATCGAAACGGCCCCATACCCTGCGATCATGATTTAATGCGTCATTGATAAGTCGGTCGGCATGAAGCGGCAGCAGCGTATCGGCATGCAGAAAAAGTAGGGTATCGCTGGATGCCGCCGCAGCGCCCTGATTCATCTGTGGTCCCCGGCCGCCCGTCGCGGCGATGACTTGGTCGGCCAATGGTGCGGCGAGATTTGGGGTCTCGTCCTGGCTGCCGCCATCGACGACGACGACCTCGTGACCATCGCGGCGTAGATTCTGAACAGCGCTCAGACACGCGCGGATGCCGGCCGCCTCGTTGAGCACGGGCAAGATGATGCTGATGCGGTTTTGATCCGGGATGGGGACGGTCCCGGAGTCCTGAACGGGAGGGTTTTTCACGTAATTAAAGACAAGTGTTGGAAATGATCGCTCATTATAGGCGAAGCGCGTATAATGCGCGCGCTTGTAACCTCACCTTTTACTAAGAGAGCACCATGATAGAAAAGATGCGCAACATTGCCATTATCGCTCACGTCGATCACGGCAAGACCACACTCGTCGATCAGTTGCTGCGCCAGTCCGGGACCTTCGCGGCCCATCAGCAGGTCAGTGAACGGATGATGGATTCCAACGACCTTGAGCGCGAGCGCGGGATCACGATCCTGTCCAAGAATACGGCAATCACGTGGAAGGACTATCGCATCAACATCGTCGATACCCCCGGACACGCCGATTTCGGCGGCGAGGTCGAGCGGGTGCTCTCCATGGTGGACTCGGTGCTATTGCTGGTCGATGCCGTCGAGGGGCCAATGCCCCAGACCCGCTTCGTGACCCAAAAGGCCCTGGCGCGTGGTCTGCGACCCATCGTTGTCATCAACAAAATCGACCGTCCCGGCGCCCGACCGGACTGGGTCCTGGATCAGACCTTCGACCTGTTCGACAACCTCGGCGCGACGGACGAACAGCTCGATTTCACGGTCGTCTATGCCTCCGGCCTCAACGGTTTTGCCGGTCATGACACATCGGTCCGAGACGGAGATATGACGCCGCTCTACCAGACTATTATCGACCATGTGCCGTCGCCCGATGTAGATATCAACGGGTCGCTGCAATTACAGGTCAGCAGCCTGGATTACAACAGCTATGTCGGCGTCATCGGTATTGGCCGTATTACCCGCGGTACCTTGCGCACCAATACGCCGGTCAAGGTCATCGATGTCGAGGGCAAGGTCCGTAACGGCCGCGTCCTGCAGATTCTGACCTTTAACGGGCTTGAGCGTGTCGAGATCCCGGAGGCCTGCGCGGGCGATATCGTCGCCTTTACCGGACTCGACGTGCTGCATATTTCGGATACGCTTTGTGAGCCCGCAAATGTTGAGGCCTTGCCGCCGCTGACCGTCGACGAACCGACCGTGAGCATGACTTTCCAGGTCAACAACTCGCCTTTCGCCGGCAAGGACGGCAAGTTCGTGACCTCGCGGCAAATCCGCGAACGCCTGCAGCGTGAACTGATCCATAACGTAGCGCTTCGGGTGGTCGATACCGACGATCCCGATCGTTTCCGGGTCTCGGGCCGAGGCGAGCTGCATCTGTCGATCCTGATCGAGAACATGCGCCGCGAGGGTTATGAGCTCGGAGTTTCTCGCCCCGAGGTGATCATCAGGGTGATCGACGGCGAGCGTCAGGAGCCCTTCGAGCGGCTCACGGTCGACGTCGAGGACGACCATCAGGGAACGGTCATGGAGAAGCTGGGGAAACGTGGTGGTGAACTCAAAGACATGCTGCCCGATGGCCATGGTCGTATGGTCATGCATTACGTTATCCCATCCCGCGGCCTGATTGGTTTTCGCACCGAATTCATGACCGCGACCCAGGGCACGGGCCTGATCTACAGCAGCTTCGACCACTACGGTTCCGTTAAATCGGGGCAGTTTGGCACCCGCATCAACGGTGTCTTGATCTCGAACGGCGTGGGCAAGGTGCTGGGCTACTCACTATTCAGCCTTCAGGAGCGCGGCCGATTGTTCGTCTCTCCGGGCGAAGAGGTCTATGAGGGCATGGTCATTGGTATCCACTCTCGCAGCAACGATCTCGTTGTTAACCCGCTCAAGGCCAAACAGCTGACCAATGTCCGCGCCTCCGGCACCGATGAGAACATCATTCTGACGCCGCCGATTCGTATGAGCCTGGAGCAGGCCCTGGAGTTTATTGACGAGGACGAACTCGTCGAAGTCACGCCTAACTTCATCCGCGTCCGCAAGCGCTATCTGCTTGAGCACGAGCGTAAGAAGTTCTCCCGCGGACGCGAGGATCTGATCTAGGCTCTTCCGTTTAGCGCAACATATTGACCGGGGGCTCCATATGGAGCCCCTTGCGCGTCTATTCCCACTCATTTTGTCTCTTGATCGATCGTCGTGCATGCTGCATGCTCGGCAATTCAGCTATATAACCCAAGGCGCAGAGCGCACTCGATCAAACTGGATGGAATGCGGTTACTTTTTTCGGCGCCTCAAGAGCATGCAATGAGCGGGAGATAAAATGAGACTCAAGGCCCTGATATTCGACGTCGATGGGACGTTGGCGGAGACGGAGCGTGATGGCCATAGACCGGCATTCAATCGTGCCTTTGCCGACCGTTGCTTGCATTGGAATTGGGACGAGACTTTGTACGGGCGGTTGCTCAACGTTACGGGCGGCAAGGAGCGGATGTTCCATTTCGCCAACGAATACCTGGGGGCGAATGAGCGTCCTGAGGATCTGGATACCCTGGTTCCGGAACTGCATGCGGCGAAGAATCGCCATTTTGCGTCCATCATTGAGGCCGGCGAGATCGCGCTCCGACCCGGCATTCGACGCATCCTTCAGGAAGCCCACAAGTCGGGGATCCGCCTCGCAATCGCGACGACCACGACTCGTGTCAACGTGGTCGCGCTACTTGAGAGCTTGCTCGGCAACGACGCCATCGACTGGTTCGAGGTCATTGCGACGGCCGACGAAGTCCCGGACAAGAAGCCCTGTCCCGACGTATATCAGTATGTACTCGACCAGATGGACGTGGCGGCCGGAGATTGTATTGCCATCGAGGACTCTGAAAATGGTATCAAGGCCAGTGTGGCCTTGGGCATTCCGACGCTAGTCACGGTCAGCGAATACAATCGCGATGGCGATTTTTCAGACGCATTGCTGATCGTCGACCACCTGGGCGATTCGGACCAGCCATGTTCCGTTCAAGGTGGGCATGCGGCCAAGTTGGTGGGCGAGGGCGTAGCAGTAGTCGATTTGGCGTTACTGGATAGCATATTGCCGTCTTAACAGGCCGTTGAAAAACCTTCATGCGCCACGATCCGGCGTAAAAATCGGCTCAAAATGCTCATGTACGGGCGTGTACACTGCGCTTTCTCGCCGATTTTTGCCTTGTCTTGCACTCGCCTGAAACTTTTTCAACAGCCTGTTAATTCTTGTAAGCTCCGACCCGCACTTTCAAGCAATCCCGTTGATTTTACACGTGAATAACCGACTAAAACGGTATTGTATATTGCTGAGTGGTTTGATAAGGTATTGCTTCCCATAAGCAGGGACTTATAATGTTAACCTAAATTAAGCCCATAGAGGGGGGGAAATGTCCGCTAATAGTCAATCTTTCGAGAAGCAGGTTTCCGCAGTTCTCGCTTTTGTTGCCCTGGCCGTAGCCATTGGCCTGTTCATGAAGCATCTCTGATTTTCGGGGCCATGCTTTTGCCGCTCGTGTCTTGAGCGGCTAGAAAATCCGGGACCAAGGTTCCGGATTTTTTTATGTCTGAATTTTACCGGGACCGACAGCTCGCGATGGCTAGGT
>CAZASZ010000072.1:5225-8168 GCA_964487925.1 uncultured Gammaproteobacteria bacterium | reverse complement strand
AAATAGGCGCCGTTTTTGTACATCAGGCGCTTATGGTCTTTGCTGATCTTTAAACGGACTTCAGTGGGGCGCTTGGGCACCGAGAGGTGCAGAATCACAAAGTCGTCTCGGAATTTAAATTCGCCATCAATGGTGCGGTTATCCGTGGTTTCAACCGTGACCGTGCCGTTCGACTTGAATACTAGGGTGTCATTGGACTCGTTCAATGGATTGTGGATAGGGATCCAACGTCCGGTCAGCCAGTCTTGTTCCGACTCATTGGCGCATCCCGTCAGGCATCCGAATGCGAGCAGGGTGGTCAGGTAGATGGGCACGGTACGGAAGTGAACGGTATTCATGGGCGTTCCTGCTGGGATTGGGTGGTGGCTCATTATGGAGCAAATCAGTTCAAGGGATCAAAAGGACGACGCGTGTCGGTGACTAGTCCTCAATCCAGTGGATCTCCCTGGCTGTCGAAGGGCCGATCAGGGTATTACTCAGTCCATGCGGTATATCGGCCTTATTCGCGCTGATCGGGATGCGGCCGCCCATAATCTCAGCCTTGTCTTGCGGGTACCTGGGGCTCTTGTCCGGTTCGGCAAAGCCGTCGGGAAAACTCGGTAGATTGGTGGCGAGATCGTAGTGATCAAGCGCGCCAAAAGCGTGCAGCATCTCGTGCGTGATAACAACCTTGTTGGTCGCCGCCATTTTAGCGCTGGCAAAGGCCTGAACGACCCCGAGGAGTCCCTTGCGCAGACCCGCGGAGTGATTAAGCCTGGGATGTAGTTTGGGATTAAAGTAACGGACATAAAGGCGTACCTGGGGCGTCACTCCGGTATAGTCTTCTACCTTCCAGGACCAATAGCGAAGCGACAAACTCCAAAGAATGGCATCCATTGCGCCGCCGTGGTTCGGGATTTCGGGGGGCTGACTTTGGATTTCCGGCGCTAGATCGATATCTAGCGGTAGGAGGTTGTTCAGGCCATAGTGTTTCGCCTGTCGCTCCACATATGCGGTGATCGGACGGAAATTCTCGCGACTCAAATTCTCGATATAAGCCGCCGTGGATGCGTCCCCATCACCGTTGATGGGATAGATGACAACACGCTGTGTCTGCGACCAGTCCGCTGAACGGATCGCCTGCAGCCAGGTGCTGACGGCTACGAAAATCAGAATGAGCGCCAGTATTGTGATTCGGAGCGTGCGGAACATGGTCGGCTATTCCTCGTCATCCGTTGGATCGCCGGTAGGCGCAAATCTGAGAGCCGCGGAATTAATGCAGAAGCGGGTATTTCCAGGGGCAGGGCCATCCTTGAAGACATGCCCCAGGTGGGCTTCGCAATCGGCGCAGCGCACTTCTGTACGGTTCATGCCATGGCTTGGGTCGGCCAGGGTGTGTACGGCCTTCTCGGCGGCTGGCTTGCGAAAGCTCGGCCAACCTGTACCGGAATCAAATTTGGCTGCTGACCTGAAAAGGGGGCGCCCACAACAGATGCAATGGTAGATCCCGTCTTCGTGGTGATCGTGGTAACGCCCTGTAAACGGGGGTTCTGTTCCACCTTCGCGGGTGATATGGTACTGATCTGAATCTAGAAGGTCACGCCAGTGTGCGTCGTCAGGATGTTGTTTTTTGTCGTTAGTATCGACCATAAGGCTATACCTGAATTTTTTAAATAAAAAAGGAATGACTACCATGTGCGTGCGCACACAATTATCACAAAACGCTTTGTCCGCCCGAATCCCGGGCTAGATGGCCTTGTTGCGATTCGTTGAATCCCTCGGTGAACGAGGTTTGGACTTCGTCGAACGCGTCGGGTTGATGGGCGTGTTTCTGGGAAAGAGCCTGTGGTGCGCGCTTTTGCCACCCTATCGTATCTACCCGATCGTGCGCCAGATCTATTTTATCGGCGCCCGCTCAATGTTCGTGATCCTTGTGACCGGCGCCTTTACTGGCATGGTTCTAGCCTTGCAGGGTTACTACACACTAGCTCGGTTTGGCTCCGAAGACCTTCTGGGGTCGGCGGTGGCCCTGGGGCTTATCCGCGAGCTGGGGCCGGTCCTGACGGCCTTGATGGTCATTGGTCGCGCCGGGTCAGCGATCTGTGCCGAGATCGGCATCATGCGCACCAGTGAACAAATAGATTCCCTGGAATGCATGGCTATAGACCCCTATCGTTATCTGATCGTTCCGAAGTTTGTAGCAGGATTGATCTCAGTGCCATTGCTGACGGTGATCTTCGATGTCGTCGGGCTCGCGGGTGGAGATCTGATCGGCGTGCGTCTGTTAGGGGTCAACGAGGGCGCCTATTATTTCGGAGCCTACGATGCGGTGCTTTGGCACGACATCTCGATGGGCATCGTCAAGTCATTTGTCTTTGGCCTCGTGATTATTTGGGTCGTGAGCGTCAAGGGTTTTTTTATCCACCTTGAACGCGGTGGGGCCTTTGGGCCGGAAGGTGTGAGCAAGGTAACGACGGATGCAGTGGTACTGGCCTCCGTCTTGGTGCTGATCTGGGATTATCTAATCAGCGCGATCATGTTATAGGACGTACGAGAGGGCAGGGTGAGCAGATTCAATATTCAGTTGGTCGTGGGTGTATTCATGATCCTCGGATTTCTCGGTTTTAGCTACATGGCGATAAAACTGGGAGACGTGGAACTGCTCGGTGATGCGCGCAGCTATGGTCTCAATGCGAATTTTACGTCGGTGTCGGGCCTGAAGCCGGGCGCGGATATTGAGATTGCGGGGGTCAAGGTCGGCAAGGTCGCCGATATCCGCCTGGATGGCAAATACTATGAGGCGGTGGTGAAGATGACCCTGAACGATGGGGTGCAGATTCAAGAAGACAGCACGGCCTCAATTCGTACCTCGGGTCTCATCGGTGACCGCTTCATCAATATCACGCCGGGTGGGTCCGATGCGTATCTCAAGGACGGTGGCGTCATCTCGGAGACGGAACCCGC
>CAZASZ010000072.1:0-5125 GCA_964487925.1 uncultured Gammaproteobacteria bacterium | reverse complement strand
AAACGAGACTCCCTGGATCCCTATACTTTCGTTAAGAATGCCTACGGTCAAATGCGGGAAAACAAGGTCAAACATTGATGATGCGGACAGATATTCGAAAAATGCACCGATGGCTGGCCTATTGCTTGTTGGTCGTTCTTCTATTTCCGGTTTTGGCCCATGCCGGACCAGCGAGTCAGCAATTACAAAAGTCGATAGATCAGGTCATCGAGCTGCTAAAAGACAAGACGCTCGATACGACAGTTCGCCGGGATCGTTTGAGGGTGTTGATCGAACAGCGCTTTGACTTCCGGACGATGTCCCAGTTCGCGTTGTCGATCGAATGGCGCAATGCCACTCCGGCCCAGCGTGACGACTTTGTCCAGCGCTTCACCCGCATGGTGGAGTCCAGTTATCTCGGCCGCCTGGAGCAGTACAGTGACCAAAAGGTCGATATTCGCGACGAGCGCCTGCGCGGTGGCAAGGCCGTGGTCAAAACCGTGATTGTGACCAAGAATGTCGATATCCCGATCGACTACAAAATGCATCGCACGGCTGACGACTGGCGGATTTACGATGTCCAGATCGAGGGTGTCAGCTTAGTTCGAAACTATCGGGACAGCTACCGAACGATTGCAAAGAATGAGGGGATATCCGGTCTGCTGAAACGCATGGATGAAAAGCTCGCCGAGCTGGAAGCGAATAGGGCAGCCGCCGCCAACTAGCTGACGGCTAATGACCAGGGCAATACGCAAACCACGCCGCAAATGGAACTAGGCTAGGCTCCTCAAGCGCAATATGTCCGAACGCCTCCTTCCAGAATGCGGGGTGAGATTCCGTGCTCGGCGAGGATGAAGCTGGCGGTCATGGCGCGCTTCGGAGAGTCGCAACAGATAATATAGGGGCGACTACGGTCCAATATTGAGGCGGTCTGCCCAAGCATATTCAACGGCATGTTCGTGCTGCCCTCCATGTGATGCTGCTGAAAGGCGCGATTGGAGCGGACATCGAGCAGGACGGCCGACTCCGTGTCTCTCAGTTCCATGGCCTCGGTCAGGGTCATCCAATGCAGGTACGGGCGCACAAGCAGGGATAGAAATTCGCCCTTGTTGATTCGGAGCAGGAGGCTGTCCTCAAGCATCGTGATGGTGTTTTTGTGGCGCACGCCTTCTATGATCGATCTTTCCCCGAATCCATCGCCAGCTTGGCGTACTCCGAGTGTTAGGTCTTGGCCGCTACGTCCCAAATGACGCGTGACGCTGCAGCTCCCTTCGGCGATGAGATGATAGTGATTAGGCGAGTCCCCTTCTCGAATGGCATGCGCGCCGGCCTTGACGCAGACCGGCCTGGCCCGATTCTTTAGTATCGCGAGATAGGGTTCGGGCAGGTGTTCCAGGATCGGGACCGCCAGGTTTCGGATAACTTCACCATTGAATTGGGCTGGAATGTCCTCGGGCTCTGCTTCGGGTGTTGGTTGATCGATCGGGATGCAGCCGGCCGACAAGGCCTCGTGCAGATAGTCATTACTCAGGCTCAAGGTTGTCACGCTTGTGACTGCGACAGCGGTCGCGGAGCGAGGCGCCGACGGGTTGAGCGGGCGGTAAGCGGTAGTGTCGCCGGCATGCATGCTGGTTCTAGCGCCGTCCCGCGCAATAAGGCTGATTTGACCGGAGAGCAGGTAGATCGTCTTATGATCGTTGTCACCGGCTTTGAATAAAGTGAATCCGGGGGGCTTGCGCTCAACGACAGCGTGTGTCGAGAGATCGCTGAGTTGATCGTCGTCGAGACGGTTCAATGGGGTGAAGCAGCGAAAGTTGTGCAGCAGCGCTGTGCTTACGGACATGGTGAGTTCGCCTCGCGAAGGGGTTAGGGTACTGTTCCCATCAATATCGGCCACGCGGCGCAGATAATTCAGCCTATAATTGAAGACTTGATCTCAGATCAATGATCCGGATGAGCCGAGTTCGGGGTTATCCCGCTCCTCACAAGTAAAAACTTTTGCTAGACTTGCGCCATCCTTACGTTACTGAATATCAATTGGGACTAGAGACTTATGGCAGGGCATAGTAAATGGGCGAATATCCAGCACCGTAAGGGTGCCCAGGACGCTAAACGCGGCAAACTCTTCACTAAACTGATCCGTGAGATCACCGTAGCTTCCCGTCTTGGCGGACCGGACGCCGCGGCCAACCCGAGGTTGCGCGCCGCTGTCGACAAGGCGCTTGGCGCGAACATGCCCAAGGATACCGTGGAGCGCGCAATCAAGCGCGGTTCAGGTGATCTTGAAGGGCAGATCATGGAAGAAATCCGCTACGAGGGTTACGGTCCGGGCGGGGTCGCCGTCATGGTCGACTGCCTGACTGACAACCGCAACCGGACGGTCGCCGAGGTCCGGCACGCCTTCAGTAAATCAGGCGGCAATCTGGGTACCGATGGTTCGGTCGCTTATTTATTCACCCAACTTGGACTGCTGAGCTATCCCACCGGTCACGACGAGGACGCTATCATGGAGGCGGCCTTGGAAGCCGGCGCCGATGATGTAGTCGTCAATGCCGATGGCTCCATCGATGTTCAGGCCGAACCGGAGAACTTCCTCTCCGTCAAAGAGGCCATGACAGCCGCTGGTTTTGAGCCGGAAGTTGCCGAGGTCACAATGCAGGCCTCCACGAATGCCGACCTCGATCTGGAAACCGCGGAAAAGATGATCCGTCTGCTGGATATGCTTGAGGACCTTGACGATGTCCAGAACGTCTATTCCAATGCGGATATCTCCGAGGACATCCTTGCCCAACTGTAGACAATGGTTGAGACACGCGCCTAAGGGCGTATCGCAGCTTTGGCATCGTTTCGATAGCTTGCCGCTAGTACCGGGCGCCGATTGATATATGAGAACGCGTATCCTGGGGATCGATCCGGGGTCGAGACTGACGGGTTTCGGTATCATCGAGATCGAGTCTCGGCGGATCGTCTATGTGGCCAGTGGTTGCATTCGCACCCAGGAGACCGGTCTCGATGGCCGCCTGCGCGAGATATTCGAGGGCGTGGGCGAGGTGCTGAAGGAATACCGGCCTGAAGTCATGGCCATTGAGACAGTATTCGTACGTCACAATGTTGCCTCGGCACTGAAATTGGGCCAGGCGCGCGGCGCGGCCATTTGCGCCGTTGCCACGCGCGGGGTACCGTGTCATGAATACAGTCCGACCCAGATCAAACAAGCCGTCGTGGGTCGCGGAAATGCGGCCAAGGCCCAGGTGCAACACATGATTCGCTCACTGCTCGCGCTCCCATCTATGCCCCAGGCCGATGCCTGCGACGCACTGGCCTGCGCCCTCTGCCATGCCCATCACTGGCAGACCCATGAAACCCTTTCGGGCGCGACCCCGAACGGTGGCCGGCGATGATCGGTCGTCTGCGTGGGACCCTGATTGAAAAGCGTCCGCCGCGGCTGCTGTTGGATGTCCAAGGCGTTGGCTATGAGGTAGAGGCGACTATGACGGCTTTCTACGCCATGCCGGAGGTCGGCGCTGAATATTGCCTGTATACACACCTTGTCGTGCGCGAGGACGCCCACACCTTGTTTGGCTTTGCCGGACTCGGTGAACGCGACCTGTTTCGCGAACTCATCCGGGTCAATGGGGTTGGACCACGCATGGCCCTGACGATCCTGTCCGGTATGTCGGCCAACGAGTTCGCGGTTGCGATCGGCGAAGGTGATCTGAGCATGTTGACCCGTTTGCCCGGTGTCGGTAAAAAGACGGCCGAACGTCTGATTATAGAGATGCGGGACCGCCTTGATTTCGACCAGGCTGGCGGCGACGGTTTGATCACGCAGGGGGGGCGACCAGTGGCCGGAGACCCTGCCGGCGACGCCGTCAGCGCCCTCGTGGCCCTGGGTTATAAGCCGGCTGAGGCTGGGCGTCTGATCAAGGAACTCGAAGACCAGAATCTTTCGAGTGAGGAGATGATCCGCCAGGCCCTGAAATCCATGGTGTCCTAGGGCCCATGGTCAATTCGATTGAGAATGAGGATTAGCCGATGAGCGTTGAGACCGACCGCCTCGTAACGCCGAAACCGGTCGCAGTGGAAGAGACCCGAGATGTAGAGGGGATTCGTCCGCGTCGGCTGGCCGACTATATCGGTCAACCCGCCGTCAAGGACCAGATGGGCATCTTCATCGAGGCCGCTAAGGCACGCAAGGAGGCGTTGGACCATACTTTGATTTTTGGGCCTCCAGGCCTGGGTAAAACCACGCTGTCTCACATTATCGCCAGCGAGATGGGCGTCAACCTGCGTCACACCTCGGGGCCCGTGCTCGAACGGCCGGGAGATCTGGCGGCACTGTTGACGAATTTGGAGCCCAACGATGTCTTGTTTGTCGACGAGATTCATCGTCTGAGTCCGGTTGTGGAGGAGGTGCTCTATCCGGCCATGGAGGACTGTCAGCTCGATATCATGATCGGCGAGGGCCCGGCGGCGCGTTCGATCAAACTCGACCTGCCGCCCTTCACGCTGGTTGGGGCAACAACCCGTGCCGGACTGCTGACCTCGCCTTTACGCGACCGTTTCGGGATTGTTATGCGCCTGGAATTCTATGGCCATGACGACCTGACCCGCATCATTATGCGCTCGGCCTCGATCCTGGATATCGAGGTCGACCTGGATGGCGCACGAGAGCTGGCCCGACGTTCGCGCGGCACGCCTCGCATCGCTAACCGCCTATTGCGCCGTGTCCGTGACTTCGCTCAGGTGCGGGCTGACAGCAGGGTATCTCGGGAGACGGCGGACCAAGCCCTCAATATGTTGGCGGTCGATGGCCTCGGTCTCGATGCCCAGGATCGCCGCCTGTTGCGCACGATCATCGAGAAGTTCGATGGCGGTCCGGTCGGCATCGACAGCCTGTCCGCCGCCATAGGAGAAGAGCGGGGCACGATCGAGGATGTTTTCGAACCCTTTCTGATCCAACAGGGTTTTATCATGCGCACGACGCGGGGTCGCATGGCCATGCGGCTGGCCTACGAACACTTTGGTCTGTCCGGTGGCACCTCGGGGCGTAACGACCTTTTTTCGGACTGAGGCATGACCAGGGCGCCGTCAATGTTTCTCTGGCCGGTACGTGTCTATTACGAGGATACGGACAGTGGCGGGG
>CAZASZ010000071.1:0-8523 GCA_964487925.1 uncultured Gammaproteobacteria bacterium | reverse complement strand
GGCCAGTCGCTCCAAATACAACAACTTCATCAGTGCTGGCAAAGGGTATTCACGATCGGACCGTTCTATCAAAACAGTCCGAATAGGCCTTTCTTGCTGGCGGTGCTCGCCTTAATCTCATCCGCAATCTGAGTATTGCCGCTACGCGTGGCCATATCGACGGCAGTCAGTCCGTTTTCATTTCTCATGCGCACGTCCGCACCATTTTTCAGCAGCACCTTGACTGTGTCCAAATGGCCGGCCACAGCCGCCAGCATCAGCGGTGTATCCTTCTGCTTGCTGGCGTCGTTGATTCTGGCGCCGTAACTCAACAGGGCCACGCAGGTTGATGTGTGGCCTGCATTCGCGGCGAGGAGCAGGGCGGTATCGCCGTCTTTGGTGCGGGTATTCGGTTCGGCGCCTTTCTCCATCAGCAGGCGCACCAGGTCGGTGTGGCCGTTGGCGGCGGTTCTAGCCAGCAGCGTCATCCCTGCACGGTCCGTAACCTCCACGGCTGCCCCGGCGGCAATCAGGATGTCGATGCTGGCGCCATTGCCGTGCGTGGAGGCTAACCACAGCGCATTATGCCCTTTGATGTCCACGGCTTGGGCGTTGGCCCGATGTTTGATCAGGGCCTTGACGATAGGGAAGTGGCCATTTTGAGCCGCCCAAAGCAATGCCGTAGCTCCGATTCGCTTGTCCTTTTTCTCCATGTCCGCACCCGCGGATAGCAGGAGGTCGACGATATCGAGGTGGCCTTGGCGGGCGGCCCAAAGCAATGCTGTCATGCCCTCTCTGTCGTCGGCGGCATTCGGTTGCGCACCATCGCGAAGCAACAGTGCAGCAACCTCGGCGTGACCTTCTCTAGCGGCTAGAATAAGCGGTGTTGAACCGTCTTTATGGCGGATATTGATGTCCGAACCGGCATCGATCAGGACCTTGGCGACGGCCATATGACCCTGCCATACGGCCCGGCTCAGGGCCGAAAGGCCCTTTTCGTCGGTTACTTTGAGTGCTGCTCGGCCCAATGACAGCCGCTTGACCTTAGCAAGATCACCCTGCCAGGCTGCGATAATCAAGTTGCTCCAGCCGGCGTAGGGGTTGTCCTTCTGCGTCTGCGCGGGTCGCGCTCCGGCCTTTTCGACTAGGGCATCGTTGACTGAAGGCAGGGGTTTGGCGCCGGCCTTCAATAGTAATTTCGCAAGGCCGTTGTGTTTTAATTCCGTGGCATATCTGAGGGCTGTCCAGCCCTTCTTGTTGGCGTGATCGAGACTAGCCCTGGCCTTGATAAGGACGTTCACGGCGTCAACCTCGTGTTTGCGCACAGCAATCATCAGCGGAGTGTTGCCATTGTGATCTGCCTGATTTATCCGGGCCTTGCCCTTGATCAAGGTGTTAACCAGTGTGATGTTTTTGAACTGCGTCGCCAGGATCAGCGCGCTGTCGCCGTGAGAATCGACCTGATTAACGTTTGCGCCCGACTTGATTAGGAAGCCCACGGCGTCAGGGTGTTCGCCAACGACCGCACGCATCAGGGCAGTCCGCCCGATTTCGTCGGTGCCATCGATCGGGGTGCCGGCGCCGATCAGGTGCTTGAGCTCCGCCATATCGCCGGCATAGGCCGCCTGCAGCAGCAGAGTAGGCGCCGACTTGGCGTTGCGGGAGGATAGAGACTTTTTCAGCTTGGCTAGTCGCCTGGCCGCCTTTCGGTTGCCCGCCTTGTCCGCCTTGTTGAGCCATTGCTCGGCCTGTTTCAGGTCCTTGGTCACGCCCCAGCCCTGCTCGTACAGGACGGCGAGGTCATACATGGCCTTGTTGTCGCCTTGCTCCGCGGACATGCGATACCACTTGGATGCCTGGACATCGTCCCGCTTGGTGCCAAGGCCGTTTCGATAAAGCGCCCCTAGGTGTCTTTGCGCCTCGGCATTTCCTTTGCTTCCCAAAGGTTTGAGCAGCTTGATCGCGAGCGCGTAGTCGTGGGTGCGGATTGCGATCTCCGCCTTATGAATGTCATCGGCCGCCCAGCTCGCTGGAGCGGCGAGGAAGAGGAGTAGGGCGCAGAGTGTGCCGCGAAGGCGTGATTGGAGGTGTTCAGGCCGTGCCATACTTGGTCTCTACTTCTATGCCCATTTCCTTAAGCATCGGTGTGGGCAGAATGCCCCCTGCGCAGACAATGATGGCATCGTTTTGCAAGTCGTAATCCTGGTTTTCGTCCCGGATGAGGACCTTGTCCTCGGTGATTTCCACTACATTTGATGATAGCAGCACTCGCAGCTGTCCAACCGCCTTTAGGGCATCGACCTTGTTACGATTCTTTTCCTTGGCGCGATTGAATCCTCCGCTACGATAGGACAGCGTGACGTCGGTGCCTGGTTCCTCGGCGATCGAAGTTGCGGCCTCAAGAGCGCTGTCACCGCCGCCGACGACCAGGACATGCTGTCCCTGATATTGGGCGGGGTCAATGAGTCGATAGACGACCTTGTTCTGCTCTTCCCCGGGGACATTGAGCTTGCGGGGTGTGCCACGACGGCCAATGGCCAAGAGTATGGTCTTGGCTTGGTAGCTGCCCTTGTTGGTCTTGACCTGAAAGGTCTGATCGTTGCTCTGTACGGACTCCAACCGCTCTCCATAGGCGACCTCAATACCAGTCTTGTCACGGATGTCCTGCCACAAGTCCAGCAGGGCCTCCTTGGTGGTCTCGCGAAGCTTTACCTTACCAACTATGGGCAAATCAACCGGCCGGGTCATGACGATTTTGCCGCGCGGAAAATGGGCGACCGTGCCGCCGAAAGAGTCCTGTTCGATCGTGCGGTAACGCAGGCCTTTGTCCTTGGCGCCCAAGGTGGCGGCGATTCCGGATGGGCCGGCGCCTACGATCAGCACATCGATATCGGCCTCGCCTTTGTTCTTGATGTGAGGATGTTTAGCGATCGAATCCATTGCCTGTCGACCCTGTTCTACGGCGTTGGCGACCAGACCCATGCCGCCCAACTCGCCGGCGATGAATATGCCAGGCACATTGGTCTCAAACGTTTGCGACACATTGGGTATATCGATGCCGCGTTTTTCAGTACCGAAGACCAGCGTGATGGCGTCGAACGGACAGGCCACTTTACAGGCCCCGTGGCCGATGCAATGTGACGGATTGGTCAGTTTGGCCTTGCCACGGATCAGTCCTATGACATTACCTTCAGGACAGGCATTGACACATGCGCCGCAGCCGATACAAAGGGCCTCGTCAAAAACGGGATGGAGCGAGGCGGGTTCCATCAATCCGCTTGCTTCGGAGGCCTGCAGTGTGGCATTGCCCTGGCGGTGACTTCGGGCGCGCAGGCCTAAGTAGATCGCGAAGACCAAGACGAATACGGCGATGTATATGATAGTTTCAAGCATGGCTGTTCAGTCCGTAAGGAGCTCAAATGAGGATATGGCAACTGCCACCTGGGGTTTGTGTAACAGCTACTACGTAACGACGTATCCCTGTTTCGGCAGGTTGCATCCGATTGATAAACGGTGGTTCCTCCTGAAATGGCGTTCCTAGATATAGAGTCCGCTTCGGACCTCTTCCCAGAGCGCCTCGTAGGCCAAACTGGCCCGGCTGCTGGCAGCGTAAGTGATGACCGGTTGTCTGCGTATTCCCATTCGCTCGATATCGCTGCAATACGGAATAATGGTCTCCATGATCCAAGGACGCAACCGGTCACGGACCGCGATGACCTCCTTGTGCATGTTCTTGCGCAGGTCTGCCATCGAGAAAAAGGCCAGTATCGTCAGCTTATCCAATGACTCCTTCCTGAGAAATTTGAGCAGCTGCTGAAGCGTGCGTAGAGACAGTGTTGTGGGGATGGTCGGGACGAGCAGGGCGTCGACGGTGCGGAAGATAGCCTCCGAGAGTAGGGAAATGCTTGGCGGGCAGTCGATAATCAATAGATCGTAATCGCCATGGACATCCTTGAGAACCCGTTTCAGGCGAGACTGGGGCTTCTTGCCGTCACCGAATTCCAAATCCAAGTGACGGTAGGAAAAGTCGGCCGGAAGTATGTCCAGTCCTGGGAAATCCGAGGCCTTGATCTGATCGGATGCGCTGGAGTTTTTGTCCAGCAGGCGAGCCAGACCGCCGCGAATCTTTGGTTTGACGCGGAAATAGAAGCTTGCGGCACCTTGCGGGTCGATATCCCAAAGCAGTGTGCGCATCCCGGCGTTACTGGCCAGGTAGGCGAGATTGACTGCCGTGGAGGTCTTACCTACACCACCTTTTATATTATAGACCGCCAGACTCTTCATGACCCCTTTTTGGTCTCGCATAGCGACTCAAGCAACTGACGTTGGGCGCTCCTAGCCTCTTTGCCCTTTGCAGGGCGAACCCTGGTGTAGTGCCCGTCTCCATTAAGACGCCAAGAGAACTCATTGTCGCGTAGATAGTAACGCAACCCTTCCTTGACGACCCGGCGTTGCAGCTTACCGCGTGCGATCGGGAATGCCGTCTCGACACGCCGGTGCAGGTTGCGAACAAGGCCGTCCGCGCTTGAGCAATAGAGCTCGGTAAGTCCGCCGTTGGCGAAGCAGAAGATGCGAGCGTGTTCCAGGAAGCGGCCAAGCACCGAGCGGACGTGGATGTTTTCGGAAAGACCCTTTACCCCGGGACGCAGACAGCAAACGCCGCGGACGATAAGGTCGATCTTGACGCCGGCCTGAGAGGCCCGGTAGAAGGCCTCGATCAGTGCCGGATCCTCGAGTCCGTTCATCTTGGCGATGATATGGCCATGTTTACCGGCCTGGGCGTGCTCAATCTCGCGATCAGTGTACTCGATCAGTACCCGATGCAGGTCAAACGGCGCCTGAATGATGCGTTTAAGGCGCAGTGGTTTGCCCAGTCCGGTGAGTTCCTGGAAGAGTTTGAGGATGTCGTTTCCCACCATCTCGTTGCTGGTGATTAGCCCGAAATCGGTATAGAGGCGGCTTGTGACGCCATGGTAGTTGCCAGTGCCAAGGTGACTGTAGCGATGCAGACGTCCTTTCTCCCTGCGCACGATTACAAGCATCTTGGCGTGGGTCTTGTATCCCAGTATCCCATAGACGACATGGGCTCCAGCCTGTTGCAAGGCCTCAGCCAGGCGAATGTTGCCTTCTTCGTCAAAACGCGCGCGTAGTTCGACGACCACACTGACCTCTTTGCCGTTACTCGCGGCTCGGCACAGGGCCTGAACAACCCGCGAGTTTTCACCCGTACGATACAGCGTCTGCTTGATGGCCAGGACCTCGGGGTCGTTTGCGGCCTGTTCGATGAGGTTGACGACGGGGTTGAAGGACTGGAAAGGGTGATGAAGCAGAATGTCCTGTTGCTTCAAGGCGGCAAAGATGTCCTCGCAGTCGACCAGCTCCGGTGGCAGCGAGGGACTGAACGGCGCAATCTTGAGATCCGGTCGGTCGACGAGCTTATATGCCTCGGCGAGGCGGTGCAGATTGACCGGGCCGTTGACCCTGAACAGGTCCCGTGGCCCTAAAGAGAAGTTGGCGAGCAGGTATTCCGACATGTCATCCGGACAGTTATCCGCGACCTGAAGGCGCACGGCGCGGCCGAAGCGGCGGCTGGTCTGCAATTGACCGACCACCTCGTCCTTGAGGTCCGCGATCTCCTCTTCATCGAGGTAAAGCTCGCTGTCGCGGGTAATCTGAAACTGGTAGCAACCCGTGACTTTCATGCCGGGGAAAAGGTCCTCGACAAAGGCGTGCACAATGGACGATAGGAATACGAAGGTATACGGCTCGGAAGAGACGTTTTCAGGGAGCAGCACGAGTCGCGGTAGCGATCGCGGAGCCGGGACAAATGCCAGCCGGTGTTCGCGCCCGAAGGCGTCTTTCCCCTCAAGGGATACGACAAAGTGCAGGTTGCGGTTGACGATGCGCGGAAAGGGGTGGGCCGGATCGATGCCGAGCGGACTGATGATCGGCAGCAGTTCGCGCAGCATATGGCGACGCAACCAGTTTCGCTGTTCCTCGTTCCACTGATCGCGGCGCAGAAACACAATACCCTCTTTCGCCAACGTAGGTGTCAGGACTTCGTTCAGCAGGCGATATTGGGCATCCACCATCTGCGAGGAGCGACGGTGAATCTGGTCGAGCAGCTCCGACAGGGTCGCGCCGTCGACACCGGTTTGCGTCACGCCGTGGGCTTCTTTCTGGAGCAGGGAGGCGACCCGGACCTCGTAGAATTCATCGAGGTTGGAACAGGAGATACACAGGAAATTCAGGCGTTCGAGCAAGGGTACGCGGTCGTCTTCGGCCATCGCGAGTACTCGCCGATGAAAGGCCAGTAGGCTGAGTTCGCGGTTCAGAAACTTGCTGTCGTCCGGGGTATCGCTCATATTTTTCGTCGTGTGACGGGTCCTTTGTCGTTGTTTTTTTGCATCAATGATCTATATCCCTATCAGTATAGTACGATCAGGCATTCCGCCAAAATCGGTCAGTCGTCGTCGGATCCTATAGTTGCTCCATGGGCGAAACGGATTGTGATGCATAAAGTCCTTATGCAAGGCGCGGGTCGCAGGCAATAGCAGCGCTATTGGCAAGGTTCGCAACGCGGAAGAAGGGTTTTATGCGCGCAAGACGTTCGTTCATGGAGCAACTATAGGTGGGGTATATGTAAGTAAAAAAAAGCCCCAGCCGTAGAGAGGGAGGGGGCTGGGGCCAACACATATCCCGGCTTGGGGTGCCGAGATGGGTCCCCGTCGTTGGGATGTGGCGGGGATGGGGAAAGTGACTTGTTCCGTTAATAAGTGAGATTACGGGTTTCCGGAATAGTTCAATCTATATGGGTCACGTTTTTTCGGCGCTGGTTTGGTCGGATAATACCTCCTCATCCGGTGTGCGGTTGATACCATTGATGAGGGCCTTGATAGCGGCTGCGACGATACTATGGTCGCGACCGATGCCGAAGACCGGCGCGCGATCGCCGATACGCATCTCTATATAACTCACGGCCTCACCTCCGGCCCCGCTGTCCGGAATGGCGTGTTCGTGGTAATCGATGATTGTGATTGGCTCGCTGACGAGCGGCGACAGGGCCTGGGTCGCCGCCTCGACGGGACCGGTGCCTTGACCGGATAGGCGTTGGAGCGATCCGGACACCGAAAGCGTGATCGCCAGTGAGACCTCGGTATCGAGGCTGTGTTGTTCGTTGTGTCGATATACGACCGGGGTATCGACCGACAGATAGTGCGTCTCAAACAGCGACATGATGTCCTGGCTGGTGACCTCTTTGCCGCTACGATCCGTGTATTCCTGGACGATACGGCTAAACTCGATCTGCAGACGACGCGGGATCTCCAGGCCATAGTCCTTGGCCAGCACAAAGGCGACTCCCCCTTTACCGGACTGGCTGTTGACCCGCACGACCGACTGATAATCGCGGCCGAGGTCCGCGGGATCGATCGGCAGATAGGGCACTCGCCAGGTATTACCCTCGCGACGCTGCGACAGCCCCTTTTTAATCGCGTCCTGGTGTGATCCCGAAAAGGCGGTGAATACCAGCTCTCCTGCATAGGGATGACGCGGATGAACGGGCAGCTGAGTACATTGCTCGACCAGTTGCCGAATCTGATCGATTTGACCAAGATCGAGCCCTGGGTGAATACCCTGGGAATATAGATTGAGCGCCAGCGTGATCAGATCCACGTTGCCGGTACGCTCCCCGTTGCCGAACAAACAGCCCTCGACACGATCGGCCCCGGCCATGACAGCGAGTTCCGCCGCAGCCACGGCAGTGCCCCGGTCGTTGTGGGGGTGAACGCTCAAGACAATGCTGCCCCGGCGTTCAATATGACGATGCATCCACTCGATTTGATCGGCATAGGTATTCGGCGTCGACATCTCCACCGTTGCCGGCAGGTTGATGATCATCTTGCGGTCCGGCGTCGGCCGCCAGATCGCCGACACCGCATCAACAACCTCTTTCGCAAAGTCGAGTTCGGTCCCGGAAAAGACCTCGGGGGAATACTGGTAAACCCATTCGGTCTCGGGGTGCGCGGCAACGGCCTCTTTGACCCATCGCGTGCCTTGCTTTGCCAATTCCCGAACCCCGGCCCGGTCTGTCCGGTAGACGATCTCGCGAAAATCCGGAGCAATGGGGTTATATACATGGACGATCGCGCGCCGCGCGCCCTCCAGGGATCCCACCGTACGCTCGATAAGCGCCCGCCGAGCCTGAGTTAGCACCTCGATTGTGACGTCGTCCGGGATGTGACCTTCTTCGATCAGCAGGCGCGCGAAGTCGAAGTCCGTTTGCGATGCTGAAGGGAAGCCGATCTCGATCTCCTTGAAGCCCATCGCGACCAAGGTCTTGAAAAAGGTCAGCTTGGTCGCGACCGACATCGGTTCAATCAACGCCTGATTGCCATCGCGTAGATCGGTGCTCATCCAGATCGGTGGTTGATCAATAGTCTTACCCGGCCACTGTCGATCAGACAGTGCAATCGGCGTAAAGCGTCGGTACTTTGTCTCAGGCTGCTGCAACATGTTCGCTTCCTTTGTGTTGATTGGACGGCT
>CAZASZ010000070.1:0-8752 GCA_964487925.1 uncultured Gammaproteobacteria bacterium | reverse complement strand
GGCGGAGCTCGCTCCGAGCGGGGACCTCCGTATGGGCGCCAACCCACACGCAAATGGCGGCCAACTCCTACGTGCTCTAAAAATGCCGGATTTTCGTGACTATGCCGTTGACGTCCCCGAACCAGGCAAGGACGTATTTGCAGAGGCGACGAGGATCATGGGCAAAATGCTGCGTGATGTCATGGCCTTGAGTCTTGCCACCAAGAACTTTCGCCTATTCGGACCCGACGAAACGGCATCGAACCGCCTTGGCGCGGTCTTCGAGGTCACGGGTCGTGCCTGGCAGGGTGAACTCGTAGAGAACGATGACCACCTGAGCCGCGACGGGCGGGTCATGGAGATCCTCAGCGAACACACCTGCCAGGGCTGGCTCGAAGGCTATCTGCTGACTCGCAGACACGGCCTGTTTTCCTGCTACGAGGCCTTCATCCACATCATCGACTCGATGCTGAACCAACACGCCAAGTGGCTCAAGGTCACAAGCTTGGAGATCCCATGGCGTCGTCCGATCGCATCGCTGAACTATCTGTTGACATCTCACGTCTGGCGCCAGGACCACAACGGCTTCTCGCATCAGGATCCCGGCTTTATCGATTATGTCGCCAACAAGAAGGCCGACATCATCCGTGTCTATCTACCGCCTGACGCCAACACCCTGCTCTGCGTGACCGACACCTGCCTGCGCTCCCGCAACCAGATCAACGTCATCGTCGCCGGCAAACAACCCGCCTTGCAGTGGCTAAACATGGAACAGGCTATTAAGCATTACCGGGCGGGTATCGGCATCTGGGATTGGGCCAGCAACGACCGAGAAGGTAACCCAGACGTCGTCATGGCCTGCGCCGGCGATGTGCCGACCATGGAGACGCTGGCAGCCGTTTCGCTACTGCGCACCTACTTTCCTACCCTGAGGATCCGCGTCATCAACTGCGTGGACCTTATGACGCTGCAACCCGCTTCCGAGCATCCTAGCGGCCTTCAGGACAAGACCTTCGACAGCCTTTTCCCGTCCGACGTACCCGTGATCTTCGCCTTCCACGGTTATCCCTATCTAATTCACCGACTGATGTATCGGCGGGCCTGCCATTCCCATCTGCATGTCCGAGGATACAAGGAGGAAGGCAGCACCACGACGCCCTTCGACATGGTCGTGCGCAACGAGCTTGACCGTTTTCACCTCGTTGTGGACGTCATCGACCGTACCAACCTGGATGGCAGCCAAGCGGCCTATACGCGACAACTGATGCGGGACAGGCTCATCGATCACCAGCAGTACATTCGCAAATATGGCGAGGATATGCCGGAGATCCGCGACTGGACCTGGTGCTAGCCAACCCTTATACCGGCGCCCGGTACCCGTCCTTAATCGGCACAGATAAATTGACATTTCATTATTTGCTAATATAATGCTGTGCCTGTAGATACCTAACCCCCTGCAGGTACTGGCATGATATTCAGACAGCTATTCGACTACGACACCTGGACCTACACCTACCTCGTTGGCGATGAACATTCGTGCGAAGCGGTACTGATCGATCCCGTGTTTAATCAGATGGAACGTGACCTCCGACTACTTGGCGAACTTAAGCTGAAGCTTACCTATGCGATCGACACCCACGTACATGCCGATCACATCACGGCCAACGGACGTCTCCGTGAGCGCACCGGCTGCCAGACCGGAGTCGCCGGAGGCGCCGGTGTGCAATGCGCGGATATAGGGCTGGTAGACGGCCAAACACTTCCGCTCGGCGACGCCCAAATAGATGTCATCGCTACTCCCGGGCATACCGACGGCTGTCTGAGTTTTCGAATCGGAAATCGCGTTTTCACCGGTGACTCCCTGTTCATCCGTGGCTGTGGGCGTACCGACTTTCAGAACGGAGACGCCGGCCAGCTCTATGACTCCATCACTAATAGGCTGTTCTGCCTGCCGGATGAAACACTCGTATATCCCGGACACGACTATCATGGACACACGGTCTCAACGGTTGGAGAGGAGAAACACTTCAATCCCCGTCTGACCATGGACCGGGAGACCTTCATCCACTATATGACGGGTCTCAATCTGCCCGACCCCCGACTCATCATGGAGGCCGTACCTGCTAACCAGTCCTGCGGTCAAACCTGACCGCAGTCCACGAAGCGTTGATATGAGCCTGTTAATCTGGCCAGCGGCCATGCTGATCGGCGTCGTGCTCGGCATGTTCGGCGCCGGCGGTGGCATGGTCACCGTCCCCGCGCTGATATATCTAGCCGACATGCCCGTCAAGGACGCCATCGCCATGAGCCTCTGGGTCGTCGCGATCGTCTCCACGACAGCGTTGATACTGCAACGACCCTGGCGCCACTTGCAGCTACGGCTACTCGCGACCTTCGGCGTATCCGGGGTGATCGGTAGCGTTCTGGGCTCGCTCTGGTCGCAATGGATCCCCGAACAGGTTCAGATCACCCTATTCGCCATCCTGATGCTGCTCGTGACTTTCTGGCTAACTCGCCTCGAACTGTCCAATCGGATTACCGTATTTCGCTTCGTTCCGGCCTCGATCACGGGTTTCGTTATCGGTGTCCTAACCGGAATACTGGGCGTTGGCGGGGGTTTCCTGCTTGTCCCTGCGCTAATCTACCTCGGCATCGGACACTTCCCAACGGCCGTAGCCCATTCCCTCGTCCTGATCATCCTCAATGCCCTCGCCGGCGCGATCACCCATCTCGGCAGCACAGCCTTTCCCATATCTACGGCTCTGTCCTTCAGCGCGGTCGCGGCTGTCGGAAGCGCGGTGGGGGGTGTCCTTTTGCAACGCCTTCCTGCCGTAAAGCTGCAAAAATATTTCAGCGTGTTGCTCATAATTCTTGGCATATTGATGGCCTGGAGATCGCTGACGCATACTGCTTAATCAGCTACATCACGCCTCCAGACGGCGCTAATTAGGAACCTTTTTCAGGTACTGTGCGTCTACTCACAGTGTTTTTTAGAAGCCTACGTAAAATTTTAAGCATCTCGACGCGGCGGGAGCTTGCATACACATGATAGTTTATTCATAATTCGGTTCGATTGCGAGATCCAAGCCAAGGTGGCCACAAGTGGTTTTTGATAAACCTCATGAAAGTCATTGGAATGACTAGGTAGGATCCGAGATCCAGGGTCGGTGTTCTGCAACGTCCATACCTTCTCGAGCAGAGGCACGCCCATGAATCGACTCCGCCGTATTTTTGACGAAACCTTTGAAATTGAAAAAGTGGACTCCCCGGAGCTCTTCGGGATCTGCAGCCGAATACGATATAATGTCCTTTGCGAAGAAGGGCGCATTCCTGGATTTGATCGCGACCAGTACCCCGAGGGACTCGAACATGATGGCTTCGATGCTCATGCGCAGAGTTTCCTACTCAGACATCGGGCTAGCGGCGAGTGCATCGGAACCATCCGGATGATCCTCTCCCGCGATGCCTCTCAGCGCTTTGCCATCGAGCATTGTCCAGACCACGCTTTCTATCCAGGCAAACGGGATGTGCTCGAGAGGCACCGCCACCACATGGCCGAGATATCCCGGTTGATGATTCTGCCTTCGTATCGGCGACGGCTTCGCGATAAAGAATTCGAACTGACGCTACCTCACCCTTTGCCCTCGGTCCGCGAGCGCCGTCTGCTCCATCCCATGATCGGTCTGTTTAAGGCAATCATAATGGTCACAGACCGCGAACATCTGCAATGCTGGTGCTCGATCATGGAACCAGCGTTGTATAGCACTCTGAAGGGGCTGGGCATCCATATGGAGCCTATGGGACCGGACATCGTTTATCACGGGACGCGTCGTATCTATTTCTGCCACGTCCCCGATATCGTCAGCCAGGTCTACAAAACACATAAAGACGTTTGGACACTATTAACGGATGACGGTATGCTCTTACATCAGCAGATTGGGAAACATCAGGCATTATGAATCTCGATTGCAGACCCCCATTTATCTTTATCACACGCGCAATGGAACGGGCACGAGATAAGCGACAACGCCCAACCTTATGAATCGCGAGCTTTCTCAGCAACTGTCCAGATGTACGAAGGTAGATTGCACACGCGTCCTTGCCATCCTTGCCATCCTTATTTTCTCTCCGATATATGCACATGCGGGGCCTGGCAAAGCACCCCTCACCGTCGTAAACCAAACTAATAACCAAGCCTCGATTTCGCTAGGAAGCCTGCGCACTATTTTCGGCATGCGTTTGCGAACCTGGCCTGACGGTACGCCCATCAAGGTCGTGGTGCTCCCGGATAACAAACAACTCCATATCGAATTTTGCAAACAGGTCCTAGGCATATTCCCCCATCAACTCCGATGGGCCTGGGATCGTCTGGTTTATTCGGGCACAGGACAAGCCCCTCAACAAGTTTCAACAGAGGAACAGATGTTAGAAGCCCTGGAAAGGACACCCGGCGCGATTGGCTACCTCACTCACGTGCCGGACGGCGCGAAAGTTAAACGTATAAGGGTCCAATAGCCATGATGACGCGAGCCACATACCAGTTACCCCTACTGTTGGTCCTTTTCCTGACATCGAGCGGTACGCTTTGGGCCGATGACATGCTAAACGATAGCCTCCAGGCACACGGATTTCTAACCCAGTCGCTGATTTCAACGGACCACAACAACTTTTTCGGCAAGACATCCGATGGCGAGCATTTCGGCTTCACCGAGGCCGGCATCAATGCCTCATATCGACCCCGCAATGATTTGCAGTTGAGCGGTCAGTTGCTGTCCCGCCGCGCGGGCGACACTGATGGCGGCAAGATTCGAGTGGACTACGCGCTGGTCGACAAGACTTTTGCCGAGCGGCCGGATCGACGGATTGGCGTTCGGCTTGGCCGCATTTTGAATCCGCTGGGCCTATACAACGAGACGCGAGACGTGGCCTTCGCCAGGCCCAGCATCTTCCTTCCACAATCCATTTACTTCGATCGCAACCGCGACCTCGCCATTTCATCAGATGGAGTTTATTTCTACGGCGAAAACCGTCGCCACCGGACGGAACTACTATGGCAAATCGGTGCTGGATACCCGCGTGTCGGAAACGACGAAATAGAACGATCGTTCTTCCTAAGACTCCAACCCGGAAACCTAGAGTCGTCATCCTCACCTTCGTATCTAGGTCGACTGTTGCTCGAGATTGACGGCGGACGGTACTTACTGGGCATCAGCGGTGCCCACGCCCGCATCAACTATCGCCCGGGCCAGGGCGACGTGTTGAACGAGGGACTGATCTCATTCGCGCCAGTGATTATCTCCGGCCAGTACAATACCGAATTTTTCGAGCTGACCAGCGAATACGCCCAACGTGAATTTACCTTTCAAGACTTTGGTGCGGCTCGACCCGATCAGTCATTCACGAGCGAAAGCGCCTACCTCCAGGCCGTCTACCGCTTTAATAAGGCCTACGAATTGCTGCTGCGCTACGACGCGCTATATATGGACCAATCTGACCGACACGGGACTTCATACTCGACCCGGTTTGGCCTGCCCGGGTTCACGCGCTATTCACGGGACGCAACTATTGGCACCGGCTGGCATATCACCCATTCGCTTCTCCTGCGCCTCGAATACCACCATATCGTGGGTACCGCGTGGCTTGACGCAAGCGATAACCTGCAGGTAAAGAACATGGCAAGGTCCTGGGATATGTTTGCAGCCCTCGCCTCATTCAGGTTTTGATGACATAACTGAAGCAGACCTCACATGGATCAGCCGATGGACAGTCTAAGTAAAAAACCCTTTCTCAGTCTGACCTGGAGAACAATCCTGCTTTCCAGCGTCCTGTTGATTGCAGTCGCCGCCACCATGACTTGGCTGAACTATCTGAACCTGAAACGCCAACACAACAATGAATGGGAACACGCCTATCAACAATACCTGATGCAGTTGGATGGCCTCGTCGACGACTCCAGCCAGCATACTGAACAGATTGGCTCAACAATCACGACCTTTCCAGGATTGAAAACTGCGGTCGCGCGCTCCGATCACTCGACACTGACGCAGATTTTCTCATCCTACTGGCCGTCAATGCAGCTCGATTACGGCCTCGAGATAGCCAAGTTCTATAACGCGGAAGGGCAACCGCTAGGCTCCTGGAAAAATGGGCCTCAGCTCGATACCGAAAGCCAGATCGTCGGCTGGGTCTGGAAGGTCAACCGCACGGAAAAACCTCTATCGATCGTGACCTGCACCCTCAGTTGCGTCCAGTACAGTCTGGTTCCAATCTTGTCGGGAGGTCAAAACGTAGGCGTGCTCCTACTTGGCAAGTCGCTCGCCGACGTCCTGCTAGGTTTTCGCCGTGGTACCGCGACGGATATCGCCCTGTTCGTCACCGGTCAGGA
The DNA here is from genome assembly GCA_964487925.1 of uncultured Gammaproteobacteria bacterium. Classification (GTDB taxonomy): domain Bacteria; phylum Pseudomonadota; class Gammaproteobacteria; order SZUA-140; family SZUA-140; genus RI-283. Next base: position 2,388 of record CAZASZ010000070.1, on the reverse strand, counting down.
AAAAAACGACCCCTCACCCAACAGCTTGGTCTCTAGCCTCTGGCGTCAGCAATTGCTCGCCGTTACCAATCCGATTCACACCCGGAGAATACTTGAGTCCTTCTCTCATCGAGAAGGTCGCAATCAACTCCTACCTAACCGTGGTCGAGTCAATCTGGATCAGCGAACCTACGAGATCCGACAATTTCCGCTGACCATTACCATTAACCAGGGACACGCTGTGATTGTGTTCGTCACGGATATCTCACGCGACCTCGCGATGATCGATGACGAAACCGAACACGCCATCTGGATAGGCTTGGTTGGCTTGGTGATCGCCGAAATCCTGCTGTTTGTGTTCCTGTGGTTCCCGATGTCGCGCCTTAAAAAATATGCCTCGGCGTTACCGCTCCTGGCCGAAAGCGCGTTTGAAGACGCACGCGATGCCGTTAGCACTATTCGCAAGGATCATCGTCTTGACGACGAGACCGATATCATGGGCCAGTCCACGCTCTTCCTGGCCAATCGCCTCGAGAACCTGCAACAAGAATCTACAGAAAACCAGCTGACACTGAAAAAACATGCGACTGAGCTGAGCCGCCAAAAAGAATTCGTGACCACCCTGCTCAACACCGCCAATGCTATCATCCTGACACAGGACATCCACGGTGAAATCCGTAGCATCAACAGCTATGGCCTCCAGGTATTAGGCTATGCGGAAAATGACATTATTGGGCACTCATTTGCTCGCCTCGTATCGTCAGAGGACCTCGGCCCGCAACTGCTGCAAAACCTGACGGACCTTGCGCAGGGCAAACGCCATCAACTGCATCATGACCTCGCTATTCGGAATAAATCCGGAGAGATCCGTCACATCGCCTGGTACCATTCCCACCCCAATACCTATTCGGCCGGTGAAACTGCCATCCTATCGGTAGGACACGACATAAGCGAACGACGGGTCGCCGAATCCAGACTTTCCTGGCTTGCCGAACACGACCCGCTGACCGGACTGTTGAACCGTCGCGCCTTCCAAATGGAACTCGAAGCGGAGCTTGCGGGGACACGAAGCGAGCGTAATTACGGTGCCCTATTCTTCCTCGATATCGATCAATTCAAGGACGTCAACGACTCCAGCGGCCATCAGGCCGGTGATATCCTGATTCGAGATGTCGCCAATATCCTGCTAAAGCTACTCGACGGGATTGGAACCGTCGGCCGCCTCGGTGGAGACGAATTCGGGATCATCCTGTCCTCCATGGGACCGGAAATCGTGAAACAGAAGGCACAGCAGGTCGTCAACAGCCTGCGCGACATCACCCTACCAGCGTCAGGCAGAATGCACCGGATATCAGCCAGCGTTGGCATCGCCCTCTATCCGAGTCATGGAGACAGCGTTAAGAAACTGCTCGCTAACGCAGACATCGCCATGTATCAGGCCAAGGAACGCGGTCGCGGACGTTGGCATCTCTATTCAAGCAAAGACATGGTCAACCAACGCGTCCAACAGCGGGTCTACTGGCGTGAAAAGATCGAACAGGCGCTACGCAAAGGGAAGTTCGAACTCTTTTACCAGCCGATCATGCACATCCGCAGCAAAGAGATACGGCACTTTGAGGCCCTGATCCGACTCAGGGACGATGACGGCACGATTGTCGCGCCCGGCTCGTTCATTGTTGTGGCCGAAACGACGGGCTTGATTCACCGGATTGACGAGTGGGTCATCAGTGAGGCCATCGACACCTTGGCCGGACTGCTGCGCGAAGGCGCCGATATCAGTTTTTCCATCAACGTTTCGGCGCATACGCTCTCGAACCCAACTTTTAAAACCATGGTTAGCGAGAAGATCAAATCGGCCGATGTCGACCCCAAGCGCCTCATCTTCGAAGTGACGGAGACCACGGCCGTCGAAGACTATGCTGCAGCCGCGGAGCGTATCGATCTAATTCAGTCGCTCGGCTGCCGGTTCGCGCTCGATGACTTCGGCGTGGGCTTCTCGTCCTTCTATTCTCTCAAGAAGCTGCCGGTCGACCTCGTTAAAATCGATGGTTCGTTCATAAAAGAACTGCATCTAAACGCCGAGGACCAGGTCTTGGTCCGCGCCCTGACCCAGGCCGTCCATGGCTTTGGAAAGCAGACGATCGCCGAGTTCGTGGTCAATGAGGACATACTGGAACTCATTCGCGCCTTCGGAGTGGATTACGCACAGGGCTACTTCATCGGCAAACCGATTCCGCTCGAAGAGGTTCGTCGCATCTACCTGCCGGACCTGCTTATGGAAAGTGGGAAGGTGGCCGAACCCAAGGTCACGCCCTTCAAGCGGCGCCCCAAGAACCAGAGAAAGGTGTAGCGCATATTTAAAGTCTTTGAATAGGGGATTTGAAATCCCACGCCTTTAGGCGGCTAGTT
>CAZASZ010000069.1:4195-9289 GCA_964487925.1 uncultured Gammaproteobacteria bacterium | reverse complement strand
CCTCACGCTGATCCTGATGCTGTCTTATGCCTTCCGCTGCAAGGCCTTCGGCAGGGAGAACACCACGTCTTCTCTGTAACCCGGTCGCTCGCCAATCAGGCGGGCACCCCAACCTTCAAGACGCGAGATAACATCCTGTACGAGGTTTTCCGGGACCGAAGCCCCTGCGGTCACTCCAATACGGCCTCTGCCCGTGAACCATTCGGGATCGATCTCGTCCGCCTCGTCGATCAGGTAAGCAGGCAACCCCGAGCGCTCAGGAAGCTCGCGCAATCGGTTTGAGTTGGAGCTATTCCGTGAACCGACCACCAGGATGACATCGCTGCGGCTCACGAGATCCTTGACGGCATCCTGGCGATTCTGCGTGGCGTAACAGATATCGTCCTTGCGAGGCCCCTGAATGGCCGGGAAGCGCGCCTTGAGCGCATCGATAATACCCACCGTGTCGTCGATCGAGAGTGTCGTCTGGGTCACGAAGGCCAGATTATCCGGATCCAACACATTGAGCGTGGCAACATCTCCGGCCGACTCAACCAAATATATGCGACGGCCGTCCTTGCCGTGATACTGACCAAGTGTGCCCTCGACCTCGGGGTGTCCGGCATGCCCGATCAGGATACATTCGCGTGCCTCGTGCTCGTGACGCGCGACTTCAAGGTGGACCTTGGTCACGAGCGGGCAGGTCGCATCGAAGACACGCAACGTGCGATCGGCTGCATCGACCCGAACGGCCTGAGCTACGCCATGGGCGCTGAAGATCACGACCGCCTGATCCGGCACCTCATCGAGCTCTTCAACAAAGATGACCCCCTTCTCCCGCAACCGGTCAACGACGAAACGGTTATGCACGACCTCATGACGGACATAGATTGGGGCGCCGTACATCTCGAGCACACGTTCGACTATCTCGATCGCGCGTTCAACACCCGCGCAGAATCCTCGCGGGTTGGCAAGACGGATCTCTGCACCCTGCAGGCATTGGGGCTGGCTGTCTGAACTCATGCCTGACTATTCTCCATGCTGCGATGAAAGGCTATCGGATTCGAAAAGCCCAGTAGCAATATAGAGGATGGCGCCCACCGTGATGGCTGAATCTGCGATATTGAAAGCCGGCCAGTGCCAGGATTGATAATACCAGTCAATAAAGTCGATGACGTAGCCGAGCACCAAACGATCATAAAGGTTACCCACGGCCCCGCCCAGAATCAACGCAAGCGCCGCTGGACGCAAGCGCTCCACCGCCGGTATACGGGCCAACCAGACGATGATGACCGCGCTCATGACCATGGCGATCGCGGCCAACAACCAACGCTGCCAACCGGAGGCATCGCCCAGGAAACTGAAAGCCGCTCCCTCGTTGTGCGCAAGTGTCAAATTGAAAAAAGGCATCACCTGGATCGAACGAAAAAGCTGCAGATTTTCGACCGCAAGCCCCTTGGTCCATTGATCAACGAGGACGACCAACGCGCTGATCCACAACCAGCGCAGACCGCCGGACAGGATGTTCATATGGCTGTTATCACGCGAAATGACGCCCTTCACCCACCCCGGCGCCAACATTGCTGACACAACGACCGCAAAGTTCGGGATGGTCCGGGTTGCCGCCGATATCGGCGCGATGATGCCAGCAGCGGACACACTTGGCATACGTCGATGGCGCGACATCCAAGTAGAGTCGGCCCGCCAAGGCTCCAGCGGCCTCCGTCGCTGAGGCGGTGCGATTCTGGAGCGCCTGCACATCGGCTGCAGAGGTAATCAGTACAAATCGCAGCTCATCCCCGAGCACAGCCAAGAGTTTGCTTAGGCCCGCATCCGCAAATACCCGCACATCCGCATCCAGGGATGAACCGATCGTGCCCTCCGCTCGCAGCCCCTCAAGGGCCTGACTAACCGCATCGCGAACGGCGAATACGGTCGACCAGTCGATTTTACCGGTTTGGCCTTCCGCCTCAGGAAAGGCGTACCAGCACTCTAGAAATACCGATTTTCCACGCTCGCCCGGCATGTGCCGCCAGATGTCCTCAGCCGTGAAACTGAGGATAGGCGCGAGCCACCGTACCAGCGCCTCGACAATGTGATACATGGCCGTCTGCGCCGAGCGCCGGGCCCGACTGTCGGCCTTGGTCGTGTACTGCCGGTCCTTGATGATATCGAGATAGAGGCTGCCCATGTCGACAGCACAAAAGTTATGAATCTTCTGAAAGATAGCGTGAAATTCGCAGGCCTGATAGTCCTCCACGAGTTCGGCCTGTAGGGCCCGCGCGCGATCGATGGCCCAGCGGTCCAGCTCGATCAGGTCGGCCCAATCCACGCGATCGGTTGCAGGATCGAAACCGTGGAGATTGGCAAGCAGAAAACGGGACGTATTGCGCATGCGACGGTAGGCATCGGTCATACGCTTGAGTATCTCGTCGGAGACGCTGATCTCACCGCGATAGTCCGTCGCCGCAACCCAAAGCCTCAGGATATCGGCACCAAGTGTATTTGCAACCTTCTGAGGTGAGATGACGTTGCCCAGCGACTTGGACATCTTGCGACCCTGGGCATCGACCGTGAAACCATGGGTCAGGACCTGCTTATACGGGGCTCGGCCGTACATGCCGACCGAGGTCAGCAGAGAGGACTGGAACCAGCCGCGATGTTGATCGGAGCCTTCGAGATAGAGGTCGGCCGGGTACGGTAGGGACTCGCCTTGCGGCATGCCATGGGCAGCCAGAGCATCGTCTTCATCACGATGAAGCACTGCGTAGTGACTGACGCCTGAATCGAACCAGACGTCGAGCGTGTCGGTGACCTTATCGTAGCGCCCGGCGTCCTCACCCAGGAACTCGACCGGGTCGAGATCGAACCAGGCATCGATGCCCTCAACCTCGATCCGGCGCGCAACCTCGGGGATGAACTCGAGCGTGCGCGGATGCAGCTCGCCGCTCTCCCGATCGACGAACAGCGTGATCGGCACGCCCCAGGTGCGCTGGCGGGAGATACACCAGTCGGGACGATTACCGACCATGCCGGTGATGCGCGCCTGTCCCCACTCGGGCAGCCATTCGACGGTCTCGATGGCCTCAAGGGCGGCTTGGCGCAGACCGCGCTGATCCATGCTGATGAACCACTGCGGCGTGGCCCGAAAGATAATCGGGGTCTTGTGGCGCCAGCAATGTGGATAGCTGTGTTTGAGTGGCGCGTGGTGCAAAAGCGCATCCCGCTCGCGTAGGACCTCAAGCACGTGATCGTTGGCCTTAAAGACATGCTCGCCGGCGAACAATGGCGTGTCCGCCTTGAAGCAGCCATGGCCGTCGACAGGATTCTCAACCTCGAGGCCATAGCGCTGCCCAACGACATAGTCGTCCTGACCATGGCCCGGGGCGGTATGCACGGCCCCGGTGCCGGCCTCGGCCGTGACATGATCGCCGAGGATGACGGGCACCTCGCGATCATAAAACGGATGACTCAGTCGAAGTCCCTCCAGGGTATCGCCACTGCATCGACCCAGTATAGTAAAATCCGTGACCTCATAACGCGCCAAAGCGGCCTCATGCAGGACCTCGGCAAGCACAAGCCGTTCCTTGCTGCCGTCCTCATGACGGCACTCGACCAACACATACTCAAAGCCCGGATTCAGTGCAACAGCCTGGTTGGCAGGCAACGTCCAGGGCGTCGTCGTCCAAATCACAAGCGCTGCGTCGCCCTCTCCGACGGAGCCGCCGAAACGGCGGTCCAGTTCAGCGACATCACAAACGCGAAAACGCACATCGATGGCCGGAGAGGTGCGTTCCTCGTATTCGACCTCGGCCTCGGCCAGCGCCGAACCGCAATCGCAACACCAATGGATGGGTTTAAAACCCTTATGGAGATGACCCGCGGCGATCAATCGACCCAGGGCGCGCACGATATCGGCCTCGAAATGGAAGGCCATGGTCAGATAGGGCCTCTGCCAGTCGCCGAGCACACCTAGCCGGATGAAATCCTCGCGCTGCCGATCGACCTGACTGGCCGCGTAGTCCCGGCAGGCCTGGCGGAAACCTCGGGCATCGACCTTGCGCCCCGGCTTGCCGATCTTCTTTTCGACATTGAGTTCGATGGGCAGTCCGTGACAGTCCCAACCCGGGACATAGGGCGCATCGTAACCGTCGAGCTGGCGCGCCTTGATGATCATATCCTTGAGGATCTTATTGACAGCGTGACCGATATGTATCTCGCCGTTGGCATAAGGTGGGCCGTCATGAAGGATGAACTTGGGACGCCCTTTGCCCTGTTCGCGCATAGCTTCGTAGAGCCCGCTGTCCTGCCAGTCCCGAATGAACTCAGGTTCCCGGTTGGCGAGATTCGCGCGCATCGAGAATGCAGTATTGGGGAGGTTCAGGGTGTCCTTGTAGTCAGTCATCGCTCGTGTCTGGTTATTAGGTTTATATGGGTTTGGATTGCCGCTCAGCCGCCCATGGCGACGGACCGTCGCGCCTCGCGCTCAAAGCGTTTCCGGGCTTCGGCCACGTCACGCTCGATCTGCGCACGCAAGGCATCGACGCCGTCAAAGCTCCGTTCGTCCCGCAGGCGGTCGAAAAATTGTATCGCTACATAGCGGTCGTATATATCCTCGTCGAAATCCAGGAGATGCACCTCAAGGCTCTGACGAGTGCCGTCAACGGTCGGTCGCACGCCCACGTTCGCGATCCCGGGCAGTGCTTCGTCACCGAGCCCGATAACTCGAACCATGAACACACCGGTCAGTGGTAACTGCATGGCGCCGGTCGGCGTCCCGGAACGGCCATGCCAATGCAGATTCGCCGTTGGAAATCCGAGAGTCCGGCCACGCCGGTCCCCCTGGACGACGCGACCGCTGACCGAGTAGGGGCGCCCCAACATGGCCGCCGCAGCATGGATATCGCCATTACTCAGTGTCTCCCGAATGCGCGTGCTGCTGACACGTCCACCATCAAATTCATAAGTCGGCAGGCGCACGACCTCGAAACCAGCCACGTCTCCGGCGGCATGCAGGTGATTGATATCGCCCTGACGGCCCTTGCCGAAACGAAAATCATCGCCGACGATCAGGCTCCGGACACCGACCTCGTCGACCAGGACCTGGCGAACGAA
>CAZASZ010000069.1:2946-4095 GCA_964487925.1 uncultured Gammaproteobacteria bacterium | reverse complement strand
TCGAAATTGCCGATCGTCGCGACACAGCCGCGATGCTCGGGACGCAGATTGTGCCGACCTCTGATCAGTTGCATGAGTTTAATAGGGAGCTTCAATGAGTCAAATTTATCAGCTGTTTATTATAGACTACGCATCAGTCTTGTCACGACCCATCGCAGAGATCAGATCCGCCGGACGCACACCGAGCGCGAACATCGACACGATAAAGACCGCGACTGCCGCAACGACCCAGATAAACAGTTGAAGGATGCGTCCCTGCCATGCCATGGACAACCACGCATCCGTCGCCTCGGGACCCAGGATCAATAGGGCCGACATGACCGTAACCCCGATCAAGACCTTGGCAAGCCAAGCGAACCAACCCGCACCCGGCCGGTAACCCGTCTCCCGATGCAGGCCACGATAGAGCAACGATGCATTGAGATAGGCCGAAAACGAGGTCGCCAGGGCAAGCCCCGCGTGCGGCCCAGGGACATTAAAATAGACCAACGGCACCACGAACAAGACATTCATGACCATGTTAGTCGTCATCGCAATCACCCCGACCCGCACCGGCGTCCGCGTATCCTGGCGGGCATAAAACCCGGAAGCGAGCACTTTGACGAGCACAAAGCCCGGCAGCCCGAGCGCATAGGCCATAAGGCTCAGTCGCGACATAGCCACATCATCCGCAGAAAAAGCACCGTACTGAAACAGCGTCGCCAACATTGGGCCCGCGAGGAGGCAGAGCCCCATGGCGGCCGGCACCGTGATCAAGACGACCAGGCGGAGCGCCCAATCCAGGGTCGCCGTATACTGTTCGTGGGACTCAGCGGCGTGATCTCGCGACAGACTGGGCAGAATGACGGTGGCGAGAGCGATTCCAAACACCCCTAGCGGGAACTCCATGAGTCGATCCGAAAAATACAACCAGCTCACGCTACCAGTCACGAGAAAAGATGCGATCAGGGTATCGAACAACAGATTGATCTGAGCAACGGATGAACCGAATATGGCAGGCAACATGAGTTTCTTTATCCGCGCCACTCCGGGGTTGCCACGCACCCAGCGCGGACGCGTCAAGAAACCCATTCGATGCAATGGAGCAAGCTGAAAAGATAGCTGTAGAAGCCCCGCCAGCAATACGGCCCAGGCCAACGCCATGACCGG
>CAZASZ010000069.1:0-2846 GCA_964487925.1 uncultured Gammaproteobacteria bacterium | reverse complement strand
CCAGCAACAGGATGCCGCCCAACATGCCCGCCACGGCGCCAATCAAGGCCCTGACCGATTGTGGATCCTGTGTCGCCCGGTAGTCAGATAGTACGGGAACAAAGGCTTGGGAAAAGGCCCCTTCGGCAAACAGCCTACGCATAAAATTAGGGATCTTGAAGGCCACGAAAAAGGCGTCGGCGCCGATCCCGGCACCAATCACACGGGCGATGACAATATCCCGAACAAGCCCCAGCACACGGGAGACCAAGGTCATCCCGCCAACGGTCACGGTCGATTTCAGCAAACGGCCGCTCACTTCCTAGCCCCATCGAACCGCCACCGCCACGCGCCTATCATTGATCGATATCCTTCTGAGCCCAGAGACTGTCTGCCGATTAAGGAAAATTTTTCAAACGGCTTTATCAATAACCTGGATAGGGGTATGATCATCGGTTCCCATTGGGTGGCGGCAAAAAATAAAAATAACGGCAATACAATAATAGTTGCGCCCAAAACTGCTACTCGCTGGCAGGCGACACTATCAATCAACGAACCATAACGCAACGATGCAGATCGGACCCTACCGACTCAAGAATTCGCTGTTCCTCGCGCCTATGGCCGGCGTGACCGACCGCCCCTTTCGCACCTTGTGTCGAAGGATGGGCGCCGGCATGGCGGTCTCCGAGATGGTGTCGTCTAATTCCCTGTTATGGGGCAGCGAAAAGACACGACGCCGGGCCGACCATTGTGGCGAACCCGAACCCCGCTCGGTACAAATCGCCGGCGCCGACCCGCGCATGATGGCGGACGCCGCACGCTATAATGTCGATCACGGCGCCCAAATCATCGACATCAACATGGGCTGCCCAGCCAAGAAGATCTGCAATGTCATGGCCGGCTCGGCATTGCTGCAACACGAGCAGCTCGTCGCAGAGATCCTGCACAGCGTCGTCAGCGCCGTCAACGTCCCGGTGACCCTGAAGATCCGCACCGGATGGGACCTGGATAACCGCAATGGCGCCGAAATCGCTCGAATCGCCGAAGATTCCGGCATCAAGGCCCTGGCCGTGCACGGCCGAACCCGCGCCTGCGCCTATCGGGGCGAGGCCGAGTACGACACGATTGCCGGCATCAAGGCCAGGGTCAATATTCCGGTCATCGCCAACGGCGACATCGGTTCGCCGGAAAAGGCCCTTGAGGTCATAAAATACACGGGCGCCGACGGCGTCATGATCGGTCGAGCCGCCCAGGGACGACCGTGGCTGTTTGGTCAGATCGATCACTTTCTCAAACACGGTGAACTGCTACCCGACCCGACACCCGCCGAAAAGCATGCCATTGTCATCGAACATCTGGACGCGCTCTACGCGTTCTATGGCGAGCACATCGGCATCCGCATGGCTAGAAAACATATTGCCTGGTACACCAAGGGGCTCAGGGGCGGCGGCGCTTTTAGACATGCCATGAACCGTCTCGAGACGGTCGCAGACCAACGAAGCATGACCGACGAATTCTTTGCCGGTGCCCAGGACGACCTAGTGGCCGCCGCATGATGTCCGAGGTCAATAAGGCCCTCGAGCAGGATGCTACCGACAGCGCCGGATTCGTCGAACGGCGCAAACAGCCTCTTTGCAGCTGCGTCGCGTCGTCGATGCGACGCTATTTCGCAGATATCGAAGACACCCCCGTTAGTAACCTATATGAAATGGTCATCAGCGAGGTTGAACCACCACTGCTAAAGACCGTCATGGAACACACCCGGGGCAATCAATCACGCGCCGCCGAACTGCTCGGGATCAACCGCAGCACACTGCGCAAGAAACTGGCCAAGTACCAACTCGACTAAACACTCGCTTTGCCCTCCGCTTTCATTCACCTATACCCATCCATCTAGCCAACGAGAATTTTTCGATGTCCCAAATAAAACGTGCACTGATTAGTGTTTCCGACAAGACCGGTATCCTCGAATTCGCTCAATCCCTAGCCGGGTTTGGTATCGAGATCCTAAGCACCGGCGGTACCGCCTCCCTGCTCCGCGATGCCGGTGTCCCGGTCACGGACGTATCCGACTACACGGGGTTCCCCGAGCTTATGGATGGTCGTGTCAAGACCCTGCACCCCAAGATCCATGGCGGTCTGCTTGGACGCCGTGGACAGGATGACGCAGTCATGGCCGAACACGGCATCCTCGGTATCGACCTCGTCGTAGTCAATCTCTATCCCTTCGAGGCGACCATCGCACGCCCCGACTGCGATCTGCCGACGGCCATAGAAAACATCGACATTGGCGGCCCCTCGATGCTGCGCGCCGCCGCCAAGAACCATGCCGCGGTGACCGTGATCGTCGACAGCGCAAACTATCCGGTCGTCCTTGATGAGATGAAGGTCAACAATGGCGGCGTCAGCGATGCCTTGCGTTTCGACCTCGCGGTTCAAGCATTCGAGCATACGGCCCATTACGACGGCGCGATCGCCAACTATTTAGGCGCTCTCGTCTCTGCCGAAAATGATCGTTTTCCGCGCACCTATAACCAGCAGTTCCATAAGGTCAGCGGGCTACGCTATGGCGAAAACCCACACCAGGAGGCTGCCTTCTACCGCGACCCTGCAGCCACGGAGCCGGGTATCGCGACGGCCAACCAGCTCCAGGGCAAGGAACTGTCTTACAACAACATCGCCGATGCCGATACGGCTCTGGAATGCGTCCGCGAATACGAGCGCGCTGCCTGCGTCATCGTCAAGCACGCCAACCCCTGCGGTGTATCCCTGGCCGATTCACCGCTGGCCGCCTATGACCGGGCCTATCAGACCGACCCGACGTCGGCCTTCGGCGGCATCATCGCCTTCAATCGCCCGCTCGATGC
>CAZASZ010000068.1:0-9555 GCA_964487925.1 uncultured Gammaproteobacteria bacterium | reverse complement strand
CAGTATGTTAATGTGACGTTGTCGAGCGCTGTGGATATGGGCTCGGCGTGTCTTGCGGTTGCTGCAGCAGCTATCGGGGCGGGAGGGTCCGCCCCTCCTGCGTGCGCAGCTGCCGCGCCGCAGGGCAGCGATGGCTTCGCGAACCTGACGGGCAATGACTGGAGTTACGGCTTTAATCTTGGCGTGTTGTTTGAGCCAACACAGGATTCGCGGATCGGCCTGAGCTATCGCTCCAAGGTATCCCAAAACGTCTCCGGCGATGCGGTGTTCACGGGGCCCGCTGCAGTCTTGGCGACCCTTCGGGCCGCGTCGGGGAGTTTCGTCGACACGACGCTTCACGCCGATGTCACGTTGCCGGAATCCACTTCGCTAGGTTATTACCTGCAGATCAATCCAGACCTCGCGGTAATGGCCGGTTGGACCTGGACGCACTGGAGCCGGTTCAAGGAGTTGCGTATCACCTACGATTCTAGCCAAGCTGATACCGTTACTACGGAGTCCTGGAACGACTCCAATCGATTCTCATTGGGAGCAAACTATCGGTTGGATCCGGCGCTGATGTTGCGCGGTGGGCTTGCCTATGACGAGACGCCGGTCCCCGATGCCACGTACCGCACGGCCCGGATTCCGGGTAACTCACGACGCTGGGTGTCGCTTGGCTTGGCCTGGGACATGACGCCCTCGTCCCGACTTGACGTTGGTTATTCGCATCTGTTCGTGGGTAAGACCAGTATCGACAATACGCTCAAAAGCTCTGTTCCGACGCTTAATTCCACTTTGACGGGCATATATGATGCTGAGGTGGACATTGTCAGCGCCCAGGTGAACTGGCGGTACTGATCTGCGGTCGAATGATGGTCAGGACGGCTATTCTCTTATTGAAAGAATGTGAATAGCCGCTTATATTGGCCATCTATACTCCCATGACTCGGGAGGTGCCTGTCATGGATAAGCGTACTCGTCAGCCCGCCGTCGCCGGCCTCTTTTATCCCGATGACCCGGATGAGCTGATTCGGACCGTCGATGAGCTGCTGCAGGCAGGGCGTGCGCCTGTGGGTTCTGTGCAGCCGGGTTTCGTGCCCAAGGCCCTGATCGTTCCTCACGCAGGTTATATCTATTCCGGGCCTGTCGCCGCCAGTGCCTATGCCCTGCTTGACGACGTGACTTCGATTAGGCGAGTACTACTGCTTGGTCCCGCGCATCGCGTGCCCGTTCACGGTCTTGCCCATCCGGATTGCGATGCGTTCGCGATGCCGTTCGGTGAACTGGCTATCGATCGTGGCGGTCTCGCCGAACTTGCCGACCTGCCTCAGGTGACCGCCAGTGCCCATGCCCACATACTCGAGCATTCGTTGGAGGTGCAATTACCTTTTCTTCAGCGCCAACTGGGTGATTTCGCCCTGCTGCCACTGCTTGTGGGTGATGCCGGCACTGAGGATGTGGCGGAAGTCATTGAGCGTTTTCTCTTGGACCCGGAGACGCTGATTGTGATCAGTTCGGATCTGTCGCACTACCATGGCTATGACCAGGCGCGCGGGATCGATGCAGACACGGCACATGAGATCCTGTCCCTAACGCCGACCTTGAACCACGATCAGGCCTGCGGGGCGACGCCGGTCAACGGTCTTTTGTCGATTGCGACCCGATATGCAATGAGCGTGCGACAATTAGATTTGCGCAACTCCGGTGATACTTCCGGTGACCGCGGGCGCGTCGTGGGTTATGGGGCCTTTGCCTTCGAAGGGGGTGCCGCATGAGCGTGGGTTGGGGCGATGCCCTGACGGGCTTGGCCAGGGTGGCGATTGCCGAAGCCCTCGGCTTGCCGATGCCGGGTCCGGATATTTCAGTCGAGGATCGAGAGAGGCTCTCCGAGCCAGGCGCGGCCTTCGTGACCTTAAAGCGGGGCGATCGTCTACGCGGATGTATTGGTTCCCTTGAAGCGACGCGGCCGTTGCTGGAGGACCTGACTCAAAATGCCGTCGCCGCGGCCTTGCACGACCCGCGTTTTCTGCCGATGACCTTGGCCGAACTGGAAAAGGTGTCGATCGAGGTGTCACTGCTGAGTCAACCAAGACTGCTCGATGTTCATAGCGAGGTCGAGACCGTCATGGCACTGCATTCGGGGCTGGATGGGGTGATCCTGCAGCTGGGGGTACAGCGGGCGACCTTTTTACCCCAGGTCTGGGCGGACCTGCCGAATCCCCACGAGTTCCTGAAGCATCTGCGCCACAAGGCCGGACTGATGACCCATCGCTGGGATCCGGAGATCGAGGTTTCCGTCTATACCGTGGAATATTTCAGCGAAGGAGGCGGCCATGAGTGACTTACGCCACCCGGCCCGATTTTGGCACGAGATCGATGACGGCCGCATTCAATGCGATGTCTGTCCACGCTACTGCAAGCTCCGCGATGGTCAGCGGGGCCTGTGTTTCGTGCGCAAGCGCGAAGGCGCGCAAATGGTTTTGACCACCTACGGACGGTCATCCGGATTTTGTATCGATCCGATCGAGAAGAAACCACTTAACCACTTCCTGCCCGGCAGCAGCGTGTTGTCTTTTGGAACGGCGGGATGCAACCTGGCCTGCCGGTTCTGTCAGAATTGGGATATCTCCAAGTCTCGTGAATTTGCGCGGCTCTGCGATACTGCCGAGCCCGAGACCATTGCCGACAGCGCGCGGCGGCTTGGCTGCGCGAGCGTGGCCTTCACGTATAACGACCCGGTCATCTTTCTCGAGTACGCCGACGATACCGCAATCGCCTGTCATGAGGCGGGACTTGCGACCGTGGCCGTGACTGCGGGATACGTTACCGAGATGGCACGCGCCGATTTCTTTCGGAATATCGATGCCGTCAACGTTGACCTAAAGTCCTTCGACGAAGACTTCTACTGGCGCATCTGCGGTGGACATCTCGAACCTATCTTGGATACCTTGAAGTATCTCGTCCACGAGACCAAGGTCTGGACAGAGATCACCACACTGTTGGTCCCGGGGCAAAACGATTCAGAGGCCGAGGTTGACTCCGCTTGCGCCTGGATTCTGGAGCATTTGGGCTCGGAGGTCCCGGTACATTTCACGGCATTTCATCCGGATTTCAGGATGCGCGACATCCCGTCAACGCCGTTGGAAACGGTCCGCCGGGCGCGCCGCCAGGCCATGGCGGCGGGGTTGCGCTACGTCTATACAGGTAATGTTTCAGATATTGACGGAGGTACGACCTATTGCGCGTCCTGTGGTCAAGCCGTGATCGTGCGTAACGGCTATGACATCACGACCTATCTGCTCGATGACGAAGGATTCTGCCAGCAATGTCATGAACCCGTTCCCGGGCGTTTTCGGCATTTCACTGAGGCCTATGGGAATCAGCGCCAGGCCGTCTATCTCTAGGGTGGGACGCATCAATCTGTTGCGCTTGCCGTCGCTGACGGTCGTTGGCTTGCTGACCTTGTCGCTGGTCGCTTGTGGCGTACGTGGCGATGTGCGTGGATTTTCCTCCTATCCTGGTTTCAGCGAATACTTTGCCGGCCACCCCGCGGAAAAGTCGGAACCAAATGTTCATGATAGGGAGCTCCTTACGCGCTATCGCCCCCGCCTCATTCTGCCGCCCGGGCACGCCGGTCCCATCGACTTCTATCGGGACTATTTACCTGCCACGCGCATGTCGGATCTCGAAACAGACACCGTACTCGCCGATCCACCCACGGCCGAGGACCTTTGGCGGCACAGATCGGACGAGATCGTGGGTCTGGACCTTGTCCGTGAGATCAAGGAGCCGCATGCGGCGGTTTATGGCCGCGTGCGTCGCGAACAGGTCCATTTCCCGACAGATGATGGCGAGCGGGTGTTACCGATGATCTTCCTGAGCTACAATATCCCTTTTGCGCGCAGTGGCCTACCAGCTCGGCTCAATTGGTTTGAACGTGCAGGACTAAGCGTCATGGGTTGGTTAGCCGGTTGGGACGCCAACGACTGGCACGAGCTCGATGTCTATGTGGCCTACACGCTCGTACTCGACGATGGGCAGCGTCCTCTGGCGGTAGTCCTGGCGCAACACAACCATCATCGCGCCTATTTGATCGGCAAAGACCTGAGTTGGCCGGGCGATGATGGCTTGCCGCTCGAGGTCGCGGCGTCCTCGAACGAGATCTATCTATCGAGTCATAGCCCAGAGCCCGTCGCACACCGCACGATTCCGTTCCCCAGTCGAATGGATTATCTGCTGTCCGGTGAGAACCAGCCGTTTCTTGATGGGATGGATGTGACTTATGGCCTTGAGGCAGGGGGGCATGAGGCGGACTATGAGCTGCATTTCCTGGTCCCCGCCGACCCCTTCTATACATTTAAGGGCAGGTTGGGCGAGTATCGCCCTTTTATGGGTTTTTATGTCGGTCGATCGGGCTCGCCCGGGGCGGACTATTACACACTTCCCGTATTATTGCCTTTGGGGAATACGCTGAAGTTTGCCTATCTGCACGATGGTGATGCCGAGGATATCGCTGCCGTCCGGCGCTATATTAGCGATGACAGGATGGATATCGAAGGCCTCATGGCTTACGGCGGGCGGGCATTCTGGCGTGATCGCCAGGCTCAACTGCAGGGCCGGTGGCTTGCCGGAGAGGCTGCTGCCGATACCTCCGGGCCATAAGGCGCATGGTCAATTTCAGGCAGGGCTGAAAAATTTTTCAACGATAATGAACTTTTTTAAAAAGACCTGGTCTCATTAACCATATACCCCTTCTTCATAGTTTAGAACGACTCCCTCAACCCCGGCCATCCTCCAGGCCGGGGTTTTTTTTGGGGGAACCTCCGAATGGATCAGAGGTTCCATACGTATCGTATGTTGTGGGAATCGTCGGCGGGGGACGGTAAACTATCACTCCCTTTCTATACGATTCGTCTCATGAACTCGAAACGGCTGCGTTTCCACAACTCGTCAGGTATCGAACTCGCCGGGATATTCGACCTTCCGCGCTCGGCCGCACCACGCGCCATGGCCGTCATGACTCACTGTTTCACCTGTCACAAGAACTACAAGATCAATCGTACGATCGGTCGCGAGCTTTGTGCTCGTGGGATCGGTTTGTTGCGCATCGATCTGAGTGGGCTTGGCGAGAGCGGAGGACGTTTCGCGGACACCAACTTTTCGACCGGGGTTGCGGATATCGTGGCCGCTTGCAAGGCGGTGGCTTCCGAAGGTCTTCCCGCGCCCGAGTTGTTGATCGGTCATTCCTTGGGCGGCACCATGTCTTTGGCCGCGGCCCGCGACATACCTTCCTGTCGCGCCATCGCGACTATCAACGCCCCCTTCGATCCGGGCCATCTCCGCCACCATTTCGACGCGCAGATGGAGAGGATCATGAGCCATGGTAGTGACGACATTGCGATTGGCGGCCAGACCTACGCGATCACGCGTCAATTCATTGAGGACATGCAGCACCACGACATGCGCGATGTCATCTCCAATCTGGGCCGCGCCTTGCTGATCCTGCATGCACCTGAGGATCGGGTTGTGCACATGGGGAATGCGAGCCGGATCTTTTCGACAGCACAGCACCCCAAGAGCTTTGTCGTCCTCGACCGCGCCGATCATTTGCTCAGTGATGATGGCGATGCGGCCTATGCGGGGCGTATGATTGGAGCATGGGTTGAGCGTTATCTGGAGAACCTTGATGGGGTTAGCAAACATGAGTTTTGAGGCAGCTGTCGGGGCGCTTATCGATGTCGGGCGTCGTTTGCACGATCGCGGATGGCTGCCGGCTACAAGCGGTAACCTATCGGCGCGTCTCGGTGACGAGACGATTGCAATCACGGTATCGGGTACCCATAAGGGGGGGCTGCACGAATCGGACATCATGCGTGTCGATAGCGACGGCGATCCCGTCAACGATTATCGTCGTCCCTCTGCAGAGACCCTGCTGCATGCGCAGATCTACGCATGCTTTCCTGACGTCGGCGTCGTGTTACATACCCACTCTGTGAATGCGACGGTGGTGTCGCGCACACTGGGCCGGTTGTGGGAGATCGACGATTTAGAGATCCTGAAGGCCTTTCCTGACGTCGATACCCATCAGACCAAAGTCTCGGTGCCCGTTTTCGGCAACGACCAGGATATGGCGCGTCTCGCCGCAAAGGTCGAGCCTCACCTCCACGACGGTCCTCCGGGTTATCTGATTCGGGGCCATGGCCTTTATGCCTGGGGCGTGGATATGGATGCCGCAGTCAGGCACCTAGAGGCCTTTGAGTTCTTGTTGCAATGCGCGTTGGTGACGCGGGAGGTGGAACGGTCATGACACATCTTTGTATCTATGCCGACACGGATCGGACCGTTTTGGCCCATCATATGGACCAGGTCAGTATCACCCAACTCCTGGTCAAGCTGGGAGTGGAATACGCGGTTTGGGCGACCGAGGCCCCATTAACCCGAGATGCGACCAACGAAGAGGTCCTCGTTGCGTACGAGGATTCCATAGGGCGGCTCATGGCGCACCATGGCTTTCAGAGCGCCGATGTCGTCAGCCTGGGTCCTGATCATCCGGATCGGGCGGCATTACGTCAGAAGTTCCTGTCCGAACACACCCATGATGACTTCGAGGTCCGCTTCTTTGTCCATGGTCATGGTCTTTTTTACCTCCACATCGGAAGCCGGGTTTACGCCCTGATGTGTGATGAGGGGGACTTGATCAGCGTGCCGGCCAGAGTACCGCATTGGTTCGATATGGGCGAGCGACCGGATTTTCGCTGTATCCGGCTATTCACGACGCCTGAAGGCTGGATCGCGAACTATACGGGCAGTGATATCGCGAAGAGATATCCGGACTTTGATACCTTCGTGGCGGATCTGAGCGCGTGATTCGAGCTATTGTTACTGATGTCGAGGGCACGACCTCGTCGTTGTCCTTTGTTCGCGACACACTGTTCCCCTACGCCAAAGAGCACTTGGCCGACGAGTTGCGCGCACATGCCGAAGACCCCGAGTGGCGCGCCCAGATCGAGGCCGTTCGTGATGGAATCGGCACTGAATCCAGCCTTGATGATGTAATAGAGACCTTGCTGGGATGGATAGATGGCGACCGCAAGACGAGCTCGCTCAAGACCCTTCAGGGCCTGATTTGGGAGGCTGGTTACCAGCGTGGGGAGCTTCGGTCCCATCTCTATATTGATGTCGATGGCGTTTTACGGGTCTGGCACGCACGGGATATTGGCATTTATTGTTATTCATCGGGTTCTATCCATGCCCAGCGCCTCTATTTCCGTCACAGTGATGCCGGTGACCTGACCAGGCTGTTTTCGGGCTATTTCGACACTACGACGGGCCCCAAGCAGGCAGCGGAGTCTTATACAAAGATCGCTGCGGCAATCGGCGTCGTTCCCGGAGAAACTCTCTTCCTGTCAGACGCTGAGGCCGAACTCGATGCGGCCACGCAGGCCGGCTTCGCGGTCTGTCAGATCCTGCGCGAGGGCGTGACGGCCAATACCCAAGGGTACGCTATGGTCGCGGACTTCGAACACATCGACATCAACGCATTCTGAATTAGCCAAATCGAACCGAGTTAGGAGCCAGCCCCTTCCATGAGCGGAGATACAACGACGACAACCCTGATTATCCACGGTGACCGCTTGAACGGCGCTCTGAATCCCATGCTCGATAACTGGCTTGATGACGGCGAGTTGATCGCATGTAGTGGATATCACCGACTCGTCACGCGTCGCCAGGTTTCCGATGCCGATCTGACCGCTTTTCGAAAAGGAATAGATTGTGATATCAATCGCTTGCCAGTTGGGTTCGATCCGGCGCGGACCAGGCTTGTCATCAGTGACATGGATTCGACCCTGATCGGCATCGAATGCATTGATGAGATCGCTGATTACTTCTCGGTCAAACCCCAGGTTGCCGCCATCACCGAATCGGCCATGCGCGGTGAGATCGACTTCGAGACCTCCTTGCGTCGCCGGGTTGCCCTGTTGGCGGGCCTTGAGGCCGAGACCCTGGAGCGCGTCTATGAAGAACGTCTGTTCCTGAACTCGGGAGCGGAGGCCCTGCTGAAGGGGGCGCGCTTGCGGGGGATCCGTTTCGCGTTGGTCTCAGGCGGATTCACCTTTTTTACCGACCGGCTAAAAGCGCGGTTCGGCCTCGATTACACCCTGGCCAATCACCTGGAGATCAGCAACGGCCGGATCACGGGCGAGGTCCACGGTGATATCGTCGGCGCCCAGGCCAAGGCCGATCTCCTCGATAAACTCTGTGATGAACTGGATATCTCTCACGCCCAGACTATTGCCATGGGCGACGGCGCCAACGATCTGCTCATGATGGAAAAGGCGGGGCTTTCTGTTGCATATCATGCCAAGCCGACGGTACAGGAACGCGCAACCTGCGCCCTGAATCACGGCGGTCTCGACAGCGTCCTGCATTTGATTGAGGGTTGATCGAGCCCTAGAAGATTCGATTAAGCTTTTTTCCCGATTTTTGGTTCCTTGCCCGCTATCAAATTGCTGATGTTGCGGCGGTGACGCCATAGCAAGATTACAGCGATCACGGCGATTGCGATCGTAAAGGCGGGTTCGTGCGCCAGCGGCCAGCTTGCAAACGGCGCGATCAGGGCGGCGAGGATGGCCGATAAGGACGAATAGCGGGTCAGGAAGGCGGTCGCCAGCCAGAGCAGCAATAATGCCAGCGCGAGCAGCGGGATGAGCCCGGCGATGACGCCGACCGTCGTGGCAACGCCCTTGCCGCCCTTGAACCCGAAGAAGACCGGGAATACGTGTCCCAGGAATGCCGCCATGGCCGTTGCGGCCAGGATGGCGGGCGGCAGATCGAGCAGGGTGGCGATCAGCACGGGGATGAGCCCCTTGAGCATGTCGCCGAGGAACACCAAGGCGGCCAAGCGCTTGCCGCCGAAACGCAGTACGTTGGTGGCTCCTGGGTTTCCCGAGCCCTCCGTGCGCGGGTCCGGCAGCCCGGCGATCCGACACAGGAGAATCGCCGAGGACAGCGAACCTATCAGGTAGGCGGCGATGACAATCAGGGCTTCGAAGATGTGGCTCATATTTGTTCAGTTGGTTCGAACTAGGAATTTGGCGACATCATATCAGGTAATCACGCCAACGGAAGCCGGTGCCGTTTCTGTCCGAGTTGCAAAAGATGCTATGCTGCCCGCAACCATCAATGCCATATGACAGCTGGGAAAACCGCCTTTCATGGACATCATCTATCTACGTGACCTGCGGGTCGAAACCGTCATCGGGATCTACGATTGGGAACGTGAGATCCGCCAGACCGTCGTCATCGATCTCGAGATGGGCGCGGACATCCGTCGCGCAGCAGAGACCGATGCCATTGAGGACACGCTCGACTACAAGTCGATCGCCAAGACCGTTATTGCCTTCGTCGAACAGAGCGAGTTTCAGTTGGTCGAGACCCTGGCAGAGCGGGTCGCGGCGTTGATCCTGAGTGATTTCGCGATACCTTGGCTGCGTCTGAGCATCAACAAACAGGGCGCCGTGCGCGGCGCCCGTGATGTTGGGGTCTGTATCGAGCGGGGAGGGGCCATACGTC
>CAZASZ010000067.1:0-9748 GCA_964487925.1 uncultured Gammaproteobacteria bacterium | reverse complement strand
AGCGACTAGTGATCAGGACGGCGATGAAAACGGTAATTACGACCGGGATGCCGATCCAGGAGAGCTCGAACATGCCGATTCCGGGCGTGCCGGTCTTCTCGACGAGCATGCCGTTGATGACGAGGTTGGTGCTGGTGCCGATCAGCGTGCAGGTGCCGCCCGCGATGGCGGCATAGCTGAGCGGGATCATGAGCCGGGAGACCGACAGATTGTGGCGGCGGGCCCAGTCGGTAACAGCCGGGATCATCATGGCCACGACAGGGGTGTTGTTGAGAAAGGCGCTCATGGCGGCCACGGGGGTCATGAGTCGCAGCTGGGCGCGCTGAATCGATTTCGGGTGTCCGAGGATGTTCTGCACGATCCAGCCGATGGCGCCGGTCTCGCGCAGGCCGGTGACGATGATGTAGAGCACGCCGACGGTGACCATGCCCTCGTTGGCCAGACCCGACAGGGCCTGGTCCGGGGTCAGAATGCCTGCCAGCAGCAGCAGGGTTAGCGCCCCGACGAGGATGATATCGGGCGCGGCGGTGCCCAGGGCAAGCAGCGAAAAACTCATGCCGATGACGGCTAGGGTATACCAGGCATCAAAGCCCATCGCTGCCTCGCCCAGGGATATCTAAGTGGATTGAGGTTAGGCTGCCGAAATCACGCCTTTCTCGCGCAGGACAGCCAGCACCGTTGCGACGCAATCGTCCAGAGACTGCTTGGCGGTGTCGACGACGATTTCGGCATTTTCCGGCGCCTCATAGGGAGAGCTGATGCCCGTGAATTCGGGAATCTCGCCGGAGCGCGCCTTTTTGTAAAGCCCCTTGACGTCGCGTTCCTCGCAGACGGCCAGGTCGCACTGACAGAAGATCTCGAAGAAATCACCATCTTCGACGAGACCACGGACGCGGTCTCGGTCGGCGCGGAATGGGGAGATAAATGCCGTCAGGGCGATGATACCAGCCTCAAGGAAGAGCTTGGAGACCTCGCCGATGCGACGGATGTTCTCGACTCGAGCCTCATCGGAGAAACCGAGATCACCGCACAGGCCGTGGCGGATGTTGTCGCCATCAAGCACATAGGTGCGGGCATTAAGCGCGTGCAGGGCATCCTCAACGGCATGGGCCAGCGTCGATTTCCCGGAACCCGACAGGCCCGTGAACCAGAGAATGGCGCCCTTGTGTCCATTGAGGGTTTCGCGCATCTGGCGGTCGATGGTTGCCTGATGCCAGACGACGTTGCTGCTCTGCTTCTTCTCGGTCATGTTTTTTCCTCTTAATCGTTGATTTGCGGGATTGTAGTTGCGGCTATGGCTTGGGACGCTAGCGGCGGATATCGCCCTGGTTATCCAGGAACCACTGATAGGTCTCTTCGAGTCCCTGCCGAAGCGTGATGGTCGGTTGCCAGCCGAGCGCCGTCAGACGGCTCGTATCAAGGAGCTTTCTGGGGGTGCCGTCGGGTTTGTCTGCATCATACTGCAGTTTTCCCTCAAAGCCGACGACCTCACGGATCATGGCGGCAAGGTCGGCGATGGTAATGTCTTTGCCCCAGCCTATATTAATGAGCGGACAGACCTCTTCGCTGATCAGGTCCGAGTAGACGCTGTCCGGCGCCGATGCCAGATAGACGCAGGCATCGGCCATGTCGTCGTTGTGCAGGAATTCGCGGTAGGGCTTGCCGCTGCCCCAAATGGTCACCGCATCGGCGCCGGAGACTTTAGCCTCGTGCATCTTGCGCATGAGTGACGGCAGGACGTGGGCATTCTGCAGGTCGAAGTTATCCCCCGGACCATAGAGGTTGGTTGGCATGACGGCGAGAAAGCGGGTGCCGTACTGGCGATTGTAGGACCAACACATCTCTATGCCTGCGATCTTGGCCAGGGCATAAGGTCGGTTGGTGGATTCCAGCGGCCCGGTCAGCAGGGCGTCCTCGCGCATGGGCTGTGGGCAGTCGCGCGGGTAGATGCAGGATGAGCCCAGAAACAGCAGTCGCTTGACGCCTGCCCGCCAGGCCTCGTGAATGACATTGGTCTGGATGGCGAGATTGTCGTGAATGAACTCGGCCGGATAGGTGTTGTTGGCGTGGATTCCGCCGACCCTGGCCGCCGCCAGGAAGACGGCATCCGGCCGTTCCTCGGCGAAAAATGCGCGCACGGCGGTCTGGTCCATAAGGTCCAACTCGGCGTGACTGCGGGTGACGATGTTCGTGCATCCACCTGCCTCCAGGCGGCGGACGAGGGCCGACCCAACCAGGCCGCGATGACCCGCGACATAGATCTTGGTGCTTCGGAGCGAACCGCTGGCAGACGTTGTATCACTCATTGTAATCGAAGGTCTGGTAGCCTTCACGGCGGCAGAGCTCGTCGCGCTCGGCGACCTTGAGATCTTCGGTCACCATCTCGCTGACGAGATCGGTGAAGCTGATTTTGGGGGTCCAGCCCAACTTCTCCTTGGCCTTGGTCGGATCGCCGAGTAGGGTCTCGACCTCGGTGGGTCTGAAATAACGCGGGTCGACAGCGACGATACAACGTCCCTTTTCGTCGAGGCCACGCTCATCGACACCTTCGCCCTCCCAATGGATATCAATGCCCAGCGCCTTGGCGGCGGCATTGACGAAATCACGCACGCTGTGTTGCTCGCCGGTTGCGATCACGAAGTCCTCGGGTGTCTCCTGTTGCAGCATGAGCCACTGCATCTCGACGTAGTCCTTGGCATGGCCCCAGTCACGCTTGGCGCTCATGTTGCCGAGAAACAGACAGTCTTGCAGGCCCAGTTTGATACGCGCCAGGGCGCGCGTGATCTTGCGGGTCACGAAGGTCTCGCCACGCAGCGGGCTCTCATGGTTGAACAGGATGCCGTTGCAGGCATACATGCCATAGGCCTCGCGGTAGTTGACCGTGATCCAGTAGGCGTAGAGCTTGGCGACGGCATAAGGGGACCGGGGATAGAACGGCGTGGTCTCCTTCTGCGGGATCTCCTGAACCAGTCCATAAAGCTCCGAGGTGGATGCCTGATAGAAGCGCGTCTTCTTCTCAAGGCCAAGGATGCGAATGGCCTCCAGTACCCTCAATGCGCCCAGGGCGTCCGAGTTGGCCGTGTATTCAGGTTCCTCGAACGATACAGCGACATGGCTTTGGGCGGCCAGGTTGTAGATCTCATCGGGCTGGACCTGCTGGATGATACGGATCAGGCTGCTCGAATCGGTCATGTCGCCGAAATGCAGGATGAAGTCCCGGTTGGAGACATGCGGGTCTTGATAGAGGTGATCGATGCGGTCGGTATTGAACAAGGAGGTGCGACGCTTGATGCCGTGGACCTCATAGCCCTTGTGCAGCAGGAATTCGGCCAGATAGGCCCCGTCCTGGCCGGTAACGCCGGTGATCAATGCGACCTTTTTCATTCGTGTGCCTCTTGTCTGTTTTTGAAGTCGTTTATGGCCGCGCTCAGGAGCGTCCGTAGTTATCCTCGAAACGGACGATGTCGTCCTCGCCGAGGTAGGCGCCGGATTGTACCTCGATAATCTCGAGTGGGAGCTTGCCGGGGTTCTCGAGCCGATGTGTCTCACCCACGGGGATGAAGGTCGACTCGTTCTCGGACAGGATAAATGTTTCTTTACCGCGCGTGACGCGGGCCGTGCCCGAGACCACGACCCAGTGTTCGGCGCGATGATGGTGCATCTGTAGCGACAGTGTCGCGCCGGGATTTACGGTAATGCGCTTGACCTGGAACCTGCCGCCCTCGTCGACACCCTCGTAATGTCCCCAGGGGCGGTAGACGCAGCGATGGGTCAAGTACTCGCTGCGCTGATCGCCCTTGAGTCGATCGACAATCTTGCGCACATCCTGAGCCCTGGACTTGTCGGCGACAAGCACGGCATCGGCGGTCTCGATGACGACGACATCTTTGAGGCCCACCGTTGCCAACAGGCGATGTTCGGCGATCAGCAAGGAGTTATTGGTGTCCTCGGCGATGACATCGCCTTGGCAGATGTTACCTTCCGAGTCCTTGGGCATGACGTCCCAAAGGCTGGACCAGGCCCCGATATCCGACCAGCCGACATCCAGCGGGATCACGATGCCTTGAGACGCCTCTCCGGTCAGTTTCTCCATGACGGCGTAGTCGATCGAATCACTTGGGCAGTCGGTGAAGGCCGCAGCGTCGAGACGGATGAAGTCGCCGTCGTGTTTGTGTCCGACATATGCCGCCCTGCAGGCCGCGAGGATGTCGGGCCGGAATTCGTCGATGCGGGCAAGCCAGTTTGCGGCAGAGACCACGAAGAGCCCGCTGTTCCAATAATATTCCCCTGAATCCAGATAGCCCTTGGCGGTGGCCTCATCCGGCTTTTCAACAAACTGTTCGATGCGAAAGGCATTGCCGGAGGCCGTGCCTCTTCGGATATATCCATATCCGGTCTCGGGGTGTGTCGGTACGATACCGAAGGTGACGACCGCGCCCTTGGCGGCGTGATCGGCGGCCGACAAGACGGCCTCGCGAAAAGCAGCCTGATCCTGAACCAAGTGGTCGGCGGGCATGATCAGCAGGATGGTATCGGGATCGATTTGCGCACTCGCCAGCAAGGCGGCAAGCGTCGCGGCAGGCGCCGTGTTTCGCCCCTTGGGCTCCAGCAGGATGGTTGGGTTTTCCTGATCGCAACTGCGTAGTTGCTCTCCGACCAGGAAACGGTGCTCCTCGTTGCAGATTACGAGCGGTGGCAGGACGCTGAGATGCTTGTTCGCCGCGTCCAGTCCCGCTAGCCGGCAGGCCGTTCCCTGCAACAGGCTGTCTTCCCCCAATGGGGCCAGCAGTTGTTTCGGATAATATTCGCGCGATAACGGCCACAGCCGACTGCCGGATCCCCCTGAAAGGATCACGGGGAGGAGCTTGATCTCGTTCGTCATAACGTCCTGTGCGATGATGCGCCTGATTATTAGTTGGTGAAGCCCTCGGGGGGCAACGGGGAGCAAATGCTCCGCGCGATACTATCATAGTCCCGAGTCAGTTATGTAACGGCGGGACATCACTTAAGATGTAGTGGGCAATATGCATATCGGGTCCGGTCCCATGTAGACTATCCGGGTTGGGCCATCATGCGGGGGACTGTAAATAGGGGGTTTTCGTGGACGTGATCAACCAATATCTTTCCGGTGTCCAATGGCAGGACATCATCTTTTCCGGGCTGCGAATCACCTTGATTCTGATCATGGTGATGCTGTTTAGCAGTGTGGTGCGTAAACTATTGCAGCGTCTGGAGGCGACCTTGACTGCCAGGGCGCATGATGATGGGGATGTGCCTGGCGAGGCAGCTAAGCGCGCCGAGACCCTGGTGCGCCTGCTGCGTCAGGGCATCGTTATCCTGCTCTGGGTCATGGCCGTGCTGTTGATCCTGAGACAACTCGGGCTCGACATTGCGCCGATTCTTGCCAGCGCCGGGGTGGTCGGGCTCGCGGTCGGTTTTGGCGCCCAAAACCTGGTGCGGGACGTGATCTCCGGTTTTTTCATGATCCTCGAGAATCAGGTGAGGGTTGGTGATGTTGCAATCATCAACGGTACGGGTGGCCTGGTTGAAAGGATCAATTTTCGTACTATCGTCTTGCGCGACCTCAGCGGTACCGTGCATACCTTTCCCAATGGCACGATCACGACATTGGCTAATATGACCCGCGAATGGTCGGCATTTGTCTTCGAGATCGGGGTGGCCTACAAGGAGGATACCGACCGGGTTGTGGAGGTGCTTGCGGCTGTCGGGCGGGGATTACGTGGAGATCCCAAGTTTGGGGCGTTGATGTTGGGTGATGTCGAGATATTTGGTGTTGACCGTTTCGCCGACTCCGCCGTAGTCATCAAAGGGCGCGCCAAGACCTTGCCTATTAAGCAGTGGGATGTGGGTCGTGAATATCAGCGTCGGGTCAAGAAGGCATTCGACGCGGCTGGAATTGAGATCCCGTTCCCGCATGTTTCGGTCTATTTTGGGGCGGATAGTCAACCCTTCTTGGCCAATATGGTCGGTGAGTCCAAGGCCGGTTCTTGATAGGGCCGTAGGGTGCGGTGATAACCGCATCTGTCGCGATCGATGCGGTTATCACCGCACCCTACGGGTTCGTGTTCGCCCCAATTCAACAAACGTTGAGTTTGGCAGCGGACGCGACCGCCGTCCGCTGCCACGTTACGCTCACTGTCGCTGCGATTTCATTGTCGGATCATCATCGAGCACGAAACGTATACGATCGGCGTTACGGTCGATGATGGATTGCCCGATGCCCTTGACCTTAAGCAGGTCCTGGGTGGAGCGGAAGGGTGCGTGCTCGGCACGGTAGGCGACGATGGCCTCGGCGCGGGCCTTGCCCACACCGTTCAATGTCGCGGCTAGGGTCGCGGGGTTGGCGTGATTAATATCGACCTCGATCGCGAGCGCGGAAAGCGGCGCTGTTAAGGTCAGGAAAAAACCAGGAACAGGGTATGCTTGGTCATGACTCAACACCTCCGTGTGTTTTTGAATGAACTAAGACGGGTGTAGACTACCCGTCCCGAATGAGATTAACACGCGGTTTTCGGTGGTTCAATCGGACGCGCTTGCGCTTGCGCCTGCTTGCCGGGGGCCGCAGGTTTTCGCGTGAACTAATTAATGATAATGGATGGCGATCCCAATATGGCCGAGAAAGACAAGAACAGCTATGGCACCCGAACGGTACTGACCGTCGACGGGTGCGACTACTTCTATCATTCCCTCCCCGCGTTGCAGGGGCAGGCGGGTATCGGGCGGATAGATCTGTTGCCCTATGCGCATCGCATCCTGCTCGAAAACCTGCTGCGTCACGAGGACGGTAGCAGTGTTTCCAAGGATGACATCGCCGCCCTGACGCACTGGGATCCGGAAGGGGCGTCCGATGCCGAGATCTTCTTTATGCCGGCACGCGTCCTGCTGCAGGACTTTACCGGCGTCCCTGCCGTAGCCGATCTTGCGGCCATGCGTTCCGCGCTCAAGGCCTTGGGTGGCGACCCTAGCCGGATCAACCCCTTTACTCCCGCGGATCTTGTCATCGACCACTCCGTCCAGGTCGACCGTTTCGGCAGCGAACAGGCCTTTCGGGTCAATGCGATCTGTGAGATGAGCCGCAACCGCGAGCGCTACCAGTTTCTGCGCTGGGGCCAGCAGGCCTTCGACAATTTCCGAGTCGTGCCGCCCGACAACGGCATCGTCCATCAGATCAACCTTGAGCACCTGTCCCAGGTGGCCATGGTCGGGCAGCGTGACGGTAGCCAGTGGCTCTATCCGGATACACTGATCGGGACCGATTCGCATACGACCATGATCAACGGTTTGGGTGTCCTTGGCTGGGGCGTCGGCGGTATCGAGGCGGAGGCCGCTCTGCTCGGTCAGCCGTCATCACTCTTGGTCCCTCAGGTAGTGGGCTTCCGTCTGAACGGTAAACCTGCCCTCGGCACCACGGCCACCGATATCGTGCTGACAATCACCGAGGCCCTGCGCAAGCATGGCGTCGTTGGCAAATTCGTTGAATTCACCGGTCCGGGACTGGCCAGTCTTTCGCTGGCGGATCGTGCCACGATCGCCAATATGGCCCCCGAATATGGCGCTACTTGTGGCCTGTTCCCGGTCGATGACAAGACCATAGAGTATTTGAATCTCACCGGACGCGGTGACCGCGCCGGCTTGGTCGAGACCTATTTTCGGACTCAGGGTCTGTGGTTCGACCCGGCTAGCGATGCCAATGGGGAAGGGCCTCATTACAGTAGTCTGATCAACTTTGATCTGGGCACCGTTGAGCCCAGCATGGCGGGACCCAGCCGTCCGCAGGACCGCGTCACGCTATCCAAGGTGCGACAGTCTTTCCGGACCTCGCTAATGAAACAGCTTGGCAACGAGCCGGCCAGCATCGAACACGACGCATTGACGAGCTGGCTCGGCGAGGGCGGCAACCCGATGATGACGGCCCCCGAATGGGCGCGCAGCCATCCCGACGAAGATCTCGATAGCTATGGCAGCTGCGTGCCGGTGCGCAATCCGGACGGTCTGGGCTACAATCTGTGTCATGGCTCGGTCGTGATCGCGGCGATCACGAGTTGCACGAATACCTCTAACCCGGCCGTCATGATGGCCGCGGGTCTGCTGGCGCGCAACGCCATTCATCGTGGACTGCGCTGCAAGCCTTGGGTCAAGACCAGTCTCGCGCCGGGATCCAAGGCCGTGACCCAGTATCTGGGCGAGGCCGGTCTGTCTCCTTATCTCGAGGGGCTCGGTTTCCATCTCGTCGGTTACGGCTGCACGACCTGTATCGGGAACAGCGGGCCGCTTTCGGATCAAATCATCGAGGCTATCTCGCAGGGTGATCTTGCGGTTGCCTCGGTGTTGTCCGGGAACCGCAACTTCGAGGGCCGGGTCAATCCGCACGTGCGCGCCAACTACCTGGCCTCGCCGCCGCTGGTCGTGGCCTACGCCCTGGCCGGAAATCTCAATGTCGATCTGACGAGCGATCCCTTGGGTGCCGATCCGAATGGCGAATACGTCTACTTGCGCGATATCTGGCCCGATCAGGCCGAACTCGACGCCATGATCCGCGATCATGTCGGTATGGCCCAGTTCAACAAGAGCTATGCCAATATTTTTGGCGGCAACAAGGACTGGAACGATCTGCCGTCACCACCGGGTGAGCTGTTTGCCTGGGAGGCGAAATCGACCTACATCAAGGAACCTCCGTTCTTTGAGGATATCGGCCCCGAACCGGAGGCGCTGGGGGAGATTAGCGATGCCCGGGTCCTGGCCTTGCTGGGGGATTCGGTGACGACCGACCACATCTCGCCCGCGGGCTCTATCGCCAAGGATGGGCCTGCCGGCCGTTATCTGGTGGAGCAAGGGGTCTCGTATGATGACTTCAATACCTATGGAGCGCGTCGTGGCAACCACGAGGTTATGGTGCGCGGCACCTTCGCCAACATCCGTCTCCGCAACCGGCTCGCGCCGGGCACCGAAGGCGGCGTGACGCGTCACCTGCCCGATGGTGAGCAGACCTCAATCTACGAGGCGGCGATGCAGTACGCGGAAGAGGGCGTGTCGTTGATCGTGATCGCGGGCAAGGAGTACGGCACCGGGTCTTCGCGCGATTGGGCCGCCAAGGGACCCAAGCTGCTCGGTATTCGGGCTGTCATCGCGGAGTCCTTCGAGCGTATCCATCGTTCGAACCTGATTGGCATGGGTATTCTGCCCCTACAGTTTCTTGAGGGGGAAACCCCCGAGACTCTGGGGCTCAGTGGCGAGGAATGTTTCACGATCCATGGGATCGAGGACCTTACGCCCGCCTGTACGCTGGCGGTGGATGTCAAGGATGCCTCGGGCGCCCAACGCAGCTTTGAGGTCCGTGCGCGCATCGATACGCCTAACGAGGTGGCCTATTACCGCCACGGGGGCATTCTGTCGTATGTGCTGAGGCAGACACTGAAGGCTTAGGTTGCCCGCGATGAAAAGTCTTCGCCCCGGATTGGTGGGCGGGTGGCCTGTCCGGCATGGTCTGGCCCTCGCGCTCTGTCTTGTCAGCTTCACGGCATCCGCTATCGTCAATATCGAGGATCGGCGTGATGACGGTGATGCCGACGGCACCTTCGGCACGGCCCGCCTCTCCATCAGCGGCGACTCGGGTAATGCCGATCGCAGCGACGTCGGGGCGGGATTAAGGCTGTTTCGCCGCAAGCAGGGCACGGAGGCCTTGTTGCTGACAGACTACGCCTATGGTGAAAGTCAGGGCGTCAAGAAC
>CAZASZ010000066.1:0-9804 GCA_964487925.1 uncultured Gammaproteobacteria bacterium | reverse complement strand
ATTTGACGGACCAGGGCGCCCATCAAGCGATCTCTGAGGTAATGGCCTGAAGAACCGCCTCGGGGACGTCAGCTCTGGTGATCGGCCGCCCAATCACGAGATAGCTAGCGCCGTGATCTACGGCCTCTCGCGGCGTCATAATCCGGTGCTGGTCGTCCGCCGAGCTCCCGGCAGGTCTCACTCCCGGCGTCACCAGGACGAAATTGTCGCCTAGATTCTTGCGTAGCGAACCCGCCTCCCATGGCGAGCATACGACGCCGTCCAGACCGGCGGACTGCGCCAAACCTGAAAGCCTGTTGACCGTAATCCCCACGCCGGCCGAAAACCCCACCTCCTCCAGCTCAGCCTCAGAGAGACTGGTCAGGATTGTCACGGCAATCAATAGTGGCCGTCGCTGAAAGCCAGACACCGCATCTGCAGCAGCTTCCATCATCCTCCGGCCTCCGCTGGCATGGACATTGACCATCCAGACTCCAAGTTCGGCAGCTGCGCGACAGGCGCTGGCAACGGTATTTGGGATATCGTGAAATTTCAAATCCAGAAAGATCTCAAACCCGCGGCCCTGAAGTTCCTCTACCAAGGCAGGACCACAACGAGTAAAGGACTCCTTGCCGATCTTCAGTCGACAAAGCGTCGGATCCAGGCGATCCGCCAGCGCCAATGCCTGCACCTTTGACGGCAAATCGACTGCTACGATGATTCTGGGACCTGGATTTTTTATTCGATGCATGTGGGGCGTCTCTAGGATATGGGTTTGTGCGCTGTGTACTTTGTGCGATATCTAAATCGGACGGGTCTGTCCCCAAACTCTACAGCTGGGACACTGCCAATGGAGTTTTTGGCCCGAAAATCCGCATTTTTCGCAACGATAGCGCTTACACGCAGATGAAAGCTTGTAAATCGACTCTCTGATAACCGTTTGATTTTGGTCATGGCCACTCGCGTCCTCGGGCACCTGGTCGATTAGGTAGCGTAGTCCTTCCAAGGATGGCGTTTCCTTCAGAAAACCACGTATATATGCCCTCGCCTCCGCCTCTTCACCCCGACCTATCATAAACTCTGTAATCTGCAGTACAGGATCGATGGCCGATTGCTCCAGGACAAGTTTCTTGAGCGTAGTAAACGTGACCTGAGGTGCATCGGAACGTTCGAGGCATATTAGCAAGGGCGCCACGATCTCGGATAGATATTCGGGCGACTTCCAAGCTACACGTTGATAGTTTCGGATGGCCGCCTTGACGTGCCCTGCCGCCAACTCGATATCACCGAGAATCATGCCCGCGCGCGGACACGTTTCATCATGGCTCAGGGCGTGTTTTATCGCCCTACGAGCCATGGAGTTAGTACCGCTATGGCGATATAGCTCGGCAACCTCGCAGTAATATTGAGCGAGGATGGACGACGATATCCCACCGGTACCCAATAGTTTTTCGCCAACAGCGATCGCCTTCTCCCACTCGCTCTCCAGCTCAAAAACGGATAGTAGGATTCGCATACCAGCTTGGTTCTTAGGGTCGGTCTCAAGCAGGTTGTTGGCAATGGTCTCGGCGCGGTCTAGCAGACCGGCATGCAGGTAATCCTTGGCAAGTCCTTCCAGCGCACGCCGTCGATGTTTGGCTTCGAGCCCCTGTCTGGAAATGAGGTTTTGGTGAATTCTGATCGCACGTTCAACTTCACCCTTGCGCCGAAACAATGTGGCAAGGGCAAAATGTGGCTCGACCGTTGAAGGGTCCAGCTCGAGCATCTTCATAAAAACCGCAACGGCTTTATCGGGCTGTGTGCTGAAAAGATCTTGCACACCTTGTACGTAACCTTGCGGATAGATGTCCGCAGATACGCGCCTGTTCTGTCGTTTGTAGGTCGCTCCTAAGGCTAGAACGGCGCCGATAACCATCGCCAGCAGCAACAGCGGCCAGGACAGTTCATTCATGAAGGTCAGACAGGCTTGTGAATGGCCGGGGTCCTTTCATCAATGTGGCCCAACTTTCGGCGCAATCGACCAAGCTGCCTCTTTTGTCGGAAGACGATCCCGACACTGGCGACTGCGCCCAGCACTGCGCCAACAATCAGTGATCCGACTATGATCACGGACAATGGAAGTGTGGTTGTATCAAGGTAATAGTTGATCTCGACTTCATTGGCGTTGAGTAGGCCAAAGAATAGACCAAAGGACAGGATTACAAGAACGAAAAAAAGACTTATGATTCGCGCCATCGAGACATTCCTCTACCGCAGCATCGCATAAATTGCGGCCTGAGAATCAGGTCGCCCCCCTCACTCAAAATACTAACACGCATCTAGCAGACTGCTAGATGAATGGGCGTTGATTTGTTGGACCCAGTCGATAGAACATCACGAACGTACACCGGTAACGGCGGTCCGCAACATCTTGAATACGCCTGACTTCCGCTACTAATCGGTGTTGACGCGCGCCCGCAGTTCCTTGCCCGGCTTGAAATGAGGGACGTACTTGCCCTGCAAGGTAACAGCATCCCCCGTCTTTGGGTTACGACCGACCCGGGGTGGGCGAAAGTGTAAGGAAAAACTGCCAAAGCCCCTGATCTCGATCCGTTCGCCGCTGGACAAGGCTTGAGCCATATGATCAATCATAGACTTGACCGCGAACTCCACATCCTTGTCAGAGAGGTGAATTTGTTTCTCGGCAATAATTTCAATTAATTCAGATTTCGTCATTCTTGCCTAAAATCCTGTTTCGATGTTTCCACACCCAACCTCTGAGTATGTTTGTGGCGCCCCTCACGGGACACCACAAACGATCTCAGCAGATCAGCGGTTGTTCATCTGCTCCTTGATAAGGTCACCCAGGGTTGCCGTACCAGCACCTGATTCATCAGCGGCCTTTGAATACTCCTTGATGGCTTCCGCCTCTTCCTGGACATCCTTGGCCTTAATGGACAACATGATGCTGTGGTTCTTGCGATCAACGGCCACAAAACGCGCCTCGACCTCATCTCCCTCGCTCAGTACCGTACGGGCATCCTCGACTCGCTCACGCGAGATCTCGGAGACACGCAGATAGCCATCGACACTCTCGCCCAGAGAGATCGTGGCGCCACGTGCATCCACGGACAAAACCTTACCCGTTACAATCGAACCCTTGGGGTGATCCGCAACGTAGAGCTCGAAGGGATCGCGCTCCAACTGCTTGACACCCAGAGAGATCCGCTCCCGCTCGGGATCAATCGCAAGAATGACTGCTTCAATCTCGTCACCCTTGGCGTAGTTATGGACGTTTTCTTCCCCGTTCTCAGCCCACGATAGATCGGAGAGATGCAACAGACCATCGATGCTACCGTCGAGTCCGACAAAGATGCCGAAATCGGTGATGGACTTGATAACACCCTTCACACGGTCGCCCTTGTTATGGGTGCCCGCAAAGTCCTCCCAAGGATTAGACATGCACTGCTTCATGCCTAGTGAGATCCGGCGACGCTCCTCGTCGATATCGAGCACCTTGACCTGGACCTCCTGGCCCAGATGAACGACCTTGGAAGGATGGATGTTTTTGTTCGTCCAATCCATTTCGGAAACATGAACAAGGCCTTCCACACCATCTTCGATCTCAACAAAGCAACCATAATCGGCAATATTGGTGACCTTGCCAAATGCGATGCTGTTAACGGGGTTGCGACGCGACAGATTACTCCAAGGATCCTCTCCAAGCTGCTTGAGACCAAGCGACACTCGATTACGCTCACGATCGAACTTAAGGATCTTGACGTCGATATCGTCACCGATGTTAACGATATCGGACGGCTGTTTGATCCGCTTCCAGGACATATCGGTGATATGCAGAAGACCATCAATACCGCCGAGGTCGATGAATGCGCCATAGTCGGTCAGGTTCTTGACGATACCCTTGAGCACTTGGCCATCCTGTAGATTGGCCAGCAGGGCCTCACGTTCCGCACTGGTCTCATGTTCGACCACGGCACGACGCGAAACAACGATGTTATTGCGCTGTCGGTCGATCTTAACGACCTTGAACTCAAGCTCCTTGCCTTCAAGATGAGACAGGTCACGTACCGGCCGGACATCGACCAGGGAGCCAGGCAGAAAGGCGCGAATATCGCCGATCTCAACCGTAAAACCACCCTTGACCTTGCCGGTCAGGATACCCTTGACGATTTCGTCACCCTCAAGGGCCTTGTCGAGAAGGTCCCACTGCTGGGCGCGTTTAGCCTTCTCTCGAGACAGGCGGGTAGCGCCAAAACCGTCTTCAAAGGCCTCCAGCGCTACTTCGACGCTGTCGCCTACGGAAACTTCGATCTTGCCTTCGGAATTGAAAAACTGGTTTACGGGAATGATCCCTTCGGACTTGAGTCCGACATTAACGACCACGAAGTCGGGGGTGATATCGACGACGCTGCCGGTGACGATGGCACCGGGGCTCATCTGTTTTTCGGCAAGGCTTTCTTCAAACAGTTCTGCGAAATTTTCACTCATGTGTTATTGATCCCGACCGTTTTCGATTGACGTTGCCGCAAGAGATATAGCCCAAGAAACATTACGTCGAACGGCCATACAAGTTGAAGGCACACCTGCAAGCAGGAATGCGGTTGTGTTTTTACCTAAGATCACTATGACCCAAGGCACCAAGACGGTCTCCAGTCCTACTGCGACCGCCATAATTCGAGGACGGAATTAACGACCTCATCTATACCCATTTTGCTCGTGTCGATGACGCGCGCGTCATCGGCTACTGTGAGCGGAGCCGTTTCCCGGCCCCGATCACGAGCGTCACGCGCTTCAATATCGGACAAAAGGGCCGTTAGACTAACATCTATTCCCTTGCCCTTCAACTGCTTATAGCGCCTTGTCGCGCGTTCTTCCGGGGATGCGTCCAAAAAGATTTTGAGACTCGCCTGAGGGAAGATTACGGATCCCATATCGCGACCGTCCGCGACCAACCCCGGCGCCGTTTGGAAGGCGCGTTGGCGGTCTACCAAGGCGTTCCTGACCTCGGGCAAACTGGCTACTCTGGAGGCGGCTCGCCCCGCCTCTTCGGTACGCAGTTCCGTCCCTAACCGGCGTCCGTCGAGGTAGACCACGCCGTCCTGATTGCTCAGGTCATCATCGCTAAACATAATGTCCAGACGATCCAACATCGCAGCGACGGAAGGGCCATCGTCCAGGGCGATATGGCGTTCCTCCGCCGCGAAACCCGCCAAGCGATAGAGCGCCCCACTGTCGAGCAAATGAAAGCCGAGTTCGCGCGCGACCTTGCGGCTGATTGTACCCTTGCCCGATGCGCTGGGACCATCAACGGCGATGACCGGTGCGATTGGATCAATCATCGGCACGAACCGCCGAGACCTGCAGACCAAGCGAAACTGCCAGCTCCGGAAACCCGGGAAACGAAGTCGTCACGTTTCGACAATTATCTATGACGATCTCGCCGTGGGCGCGCAGTGCGGCCATAGCAAAGGACATTGCGATGCGGTGATCGCCGTGGCTTTCCACTCTACCCCCTTGAAGCGAGCCTCCCTCTATGATCATACCATCAGGTGTCGGCACGGCATCGATACCCAGGGCCTGCAAACCGTCAGCCATGACCTGGATACGATCGCTCTCCTTAACACGCAGCTCGCGTGCACCACTCAGGCGGGTAGTTCCACGGGCACATGCCGCTGCAACGAAAATCGCCGGGAATTCATCGATTGCGAGCGGCACAAGGGCCTCAGGGATATCTATCCCGACAAGTTCGGATGAGACCACGTGAATATCGGCGACGGGCTCACATCCATCGAAGCGTTCGTTTTGCAACTCAAGCCTTGCCCCCATCAATCGCATGATGTCGATGATGCCGGTCCGAGTCGGATTTATGCCCACTCCTTGTAAAACAACGCTGGAACCGGGTGCGATACTCGCGCCAACGATAAAAAAAGCAGCGGACGAGATGTCGCCCGGCACTGTGATCGCAGTGGGCCGCAAATGTCCCCCGCCCATCACACTGACATATCCGTCTTCACATTGCACCGGATACTCGAATGCTTCGAGCATGCGCTCGGTATGATCCCTCGTAACCGCAGGTTCCTTCACTCGGGTAACTCCCTGTGCATAGAGGCCGGCCAACAATAGCGACGACTTTACCTGGGCGCTCGCGACAGGCATGTCATAGTCGATACCATGAAGGGTTTTTCCACCATGAATGTGCAGCGGCGGAGTGCCTTCGGCGCCGGTCTCGATACGAGCCCCCATTTCGGTCAATGGATCGGATACCCTGCGCATTGGCCTCTGGCTGAGCGAGGTGTCTCCGACGAGCGTGCAGTCAAAATCCTGTCCCGCCATAAGGCCGGCGATGAGACGCATGGAGGTACCTGAGTTGCCTAGATCCAGCGCCTGCTCCGGCGCCGACAGTCCATGGATACCTACACCCTGAATAACGACGCGCCCGGCCTCCGGATCAGAGATCACAACGCCCATGTCCCGAAAAGCGCTCAAAGTCGCGAGGCTGTCATCGCCTTCAAGAAAACCCTCGATCGCGGTCACGCCGTCGGCAAGCGCGCCAAGCATAATTGCACGATGGGAGACGGACTTATCCCCCGGGACTTTGGCCTCGCCGTTGAGGCTTCCGCCCGGCGCAGCTCGATATTGGATATTGCCGTTGTCAGTCATCAGTTACACCGTCTTGAACCTTACCCATTGCGGCCGCGCGTTCAGATAAAAAACGATCGCGTCTTTGCTTGGCGTCGGAAAAACAATTTAAGAGGGCAATGCCGTCGTCATCAGCCAGATATTGGTCAATACGCGCCAAGGTGTCCATATATCCCTTCAGGGTTCCTCGGATCGCCGCTTGGTTGGCGAGGCAGATATCACGCCACATGACCGGATCACTGGACGCGATCCGCGTAAAATCGGTAAAGCCCCCGGCCGCATACCGAAACGGCTCATCGCCGTTCTGCCGAGCCAGGTAATCGACAAGCGCAAAGGCAAGCATATGAGGCAGATGGCTAGTATCAGCCAGGATACGATCATGATGTTCGACGTCCATCGTGACCGTAGATGCGCCAACGGTCTCCCACATATTTTGGACACGCAGCAGAGCATCGCCATCGGTCTCGGCGACCGGCGTCAGGATCGTATAGTGATTCTGAAACAGACCGGCGACCGAGGCGCCGACACCGCTCTTCTCGGTCCCGGCTATCGGATGCGCAGGGACAAAGTTGGTAAACGCTTCTCCAAGCTGGCGTGCATCCGCTACGACGCTGGCCTTAGCGCT
Organism: uncultured Gammaproteobacteria bacterium; assembly: GCA_964487925.1. Classification (GTDB taxonomy): domain Bacteria; phylum Pseudomonadota; class Gammaproteobacteria; order SZUA-140; family SZUA-140; genus RI-283. Next base: position 2,561 of record CAZASZ010000066.1, on the reverse strand, counting down.
GCCAACATCGGTCAGGACCGCCCCTGGAGCCAGATGTCCAGCCAAGCCGCTCAGAATATCGCTCATGGCGCTCAAGGGGACCGCGAGCACGATCAAATCCGCGCCCGAGACCGCCTCATGGAGATTGGTCTCGAATCGATCGATCACACCGAGGTCGACAGCGAGTTCCAGATTGGTGCCGTCCCTGCCGTAACCGACGACCTCGCCACAGGCCTCGACCGCGCGCAACGAACGGGCCAGCGAACCGCCGATAAGGCCGACGCCGATGATAGTAAGACGCTGACTAATCACACGCTGAATTTTCAATTAATTCATGCAACCTGAAGGTCGCCTTAGAGGATTGCCTTGGGATGGGAACCCAGGACTTTGACCAAAGTGGTTTCGGCCTCGAGTTCCCGAATAGCCTCAACGACATTGGCATCCTCGATGTGACCAGATATATCAATGAAAAACAGGTACTCCCACGTGCCTTGATGCGATGGGCGGGATTCTATTCGCGACAAAGAGATGCCGCGCCTTGCCAGTGGCTCCAGCAGGCGCACCAACGCCCCTGACTTGTTTGTCGTCGCCAGCATCAGCGATGTCTTGTCTTGCCCGCTACGCTTTGGGGAGCTACGACCAATGACGAGAAAACGCGTTGTGTTGTCTGGGGCATCTTCGATATTTTTGACGAGGATCGCCAGATCATAGATCCCTGCGGCGTCCTTACCGGCGATAGCCGCCGAGTCCAGGTTACCCGCGGCGGCATCGTCGGCGGCCCTACGCGCGGCTTCCGCATTGCTGCTCATGGTGATGCGCTCCGCCTTTGGGAGATGCGTGTCCAGCCAGTTACGGCACTGCGCAAGCGCCATCTGGTGACCATAGACCTTGTGTACCGTCGACAGGTCCGTCGCTCCCCCCATTAGATTATGGTGGATTCGTAGCTCGATCTCGCTGCAGATTTTCAGCGGGGAGCGTACAAACAGGTCCAGGGTATGGTTGACGACACCCTCAGTCGAATTTTCGATGGGCACGATACCGTAGTGGACATTCCCGGATTCAACCTCACGGAATACGGTGTCTATCCCCGCAAGCGGAATAGCCTCAACGGCGTGACCGAAGTGCTTTAGGGCGGCAGCTTCGGTAAAAGTCCCCCGCGGTCCCAAATAGGCCACCGACATAGGATGCTGAAGATGCAGACATGTCGACATGATCTCGCGAAACAGTCGCACCATGGCTTCGTCCTCAAGCGGCCCTTGGTTACGTTTCCGAACGGTTTCCAAGACTTGAGCCTCTCGCTCAGGGCGATAGTAATCAGAGGTGTCGCCGTCAACCTGCTTAATGCGCGCAACCTCGCAGGCACATCTGGCGCGCTCGGCAATCAGTTCCTGTAGCTGACAATCGATACGATCGATGTTGTCACGGATCTTCTGCAAAGCATCGGAATCGGTCATCACCCCTACCTCAACCGCTTATGGAATCAGACGCACATTGAGTACGCCGTCAATGGCGCGAAGCCTGTCGAGCACATGCGCCGGGACTGTCTGGTCGACATCCACGAGCATATAGGCAATCTGATCTCGGGATTTGTTGAGCAGGTCATTGATATTGAGGTCAGCCTCGGCCATGACGGTGGATATCTGTCCGACCATGTTGGGGACGTTGGCATTGGCAATCGCTAGGCGAGTCCCGTTCGACATCGGCATCACGATCTCGGGGAAATTGACGGAATTACGGATATTGCCGTTTTCAAGGAAATCTCGCACTTGTTCGACAACCATAACTGCGCAATTGTCCTCGGCCTGCCGGGTGGATGCACCCAAGTGCGGCAAGATGATCACGCGTTCATGGTTCTTAAGTTCATTATTGGCAAAATCACAGACGTAGCTATACAGTTTGCCGACATTCAGCGCCTCAGCCACGGCTTCGTGATCCACGATCCCGTCACGCGAGAAATTCAGTATGACCGCCCCGTCACGCATACCGCGAATACTCTCACGGTTGATCAGGTGCTTAGTGCTCTCGACCAGTGGGACATGAAACGTGACAAAGTCAGATTGCGCCAACAAATCGGCAACACTGACGGCCTGTCGCACATCGGCAGACAAGCGCCAAGCGCTCGGCACGGTAATTTTGGGGTCATAGCCGATGACGTCCATACCAAGCGCCCGGGCCGCATTGGCAACCATAACCCCGATCGCACCCAGGCCGATTACGCCCAGCGTGCGGCCTGGCAGCTCAAAACCGACAAATTGCTTCTTGCCCGCCTCTGCCTGCTTCATCAGACTCGCGTCATCGCCTTCGAGATGACGAACAAAGTCCCAGGCCTGACAGATATTGCGACAGGCCAGGAGCATACCGGCGAGGACTAGCTCCTTCACGGCATTGGCATTTGCACCTGGCGCATTGAATACCGGAATTCCCACCTCTGTCAGCAAGCCAACCGGAACATTGTTAACACCGGCGCCAGCACGCGCGACGGCCTTGAGCGAGGACGGAATTGGCAGGTCGTGCATCTTGAAGGAGCGTAAGAGGACCACATCAGGATCTTCGATATCCGCCCCGACCTGATAACGCTCCCT
>CAZASZ010000065.1:0-11073 GCA_964487925.1 uncultured Gammaproteobacteria bacterium | reverse complement strand
CGTTAGCTCAGTTGGTAGAGCACCGGACTTTTAATCCGTTGGTCCCGCGTTCGAGCCGCGGACGGCCCACCATTCATTTGAAACAGGACACCAACCGGCACATCGCCCCCGTAGGGGCGAACCTCGCGTTCGCCCCTACACGTCCATTTTCATATGTGGTCAGGGTTGAATGGCCGCCGTATCTTCCAGAGATTCGCCACCCTCTGTCGGCGCCACTTCTGCAACCTCAGCCTCCTCCGCTTGCTGCCGACGCCACATTTGGGCGTAACGTCCGTTTTGGGCGATCAAGGTGTCGTGGCGGCCGGATTCTACGATGACACCGTTTTCGAGGACCACGATCTGATCTGCATCGACTACGGTCGAGAGCCGGTGAGCAATCGTGATCACCGTGCGGCCCCGCCCCATAGCCTTGAGACTTTCCTGGATGTCGCGTTCGGTCTCGGTGTCGAGGGCCGAAGTGGCTTCGTCAAGCAACAGGATCGGCGGGTTCTTCAAAAAGGTACGGGCGATGCCGACGCGCTGTTTCTCACCGCCCGAGAGCTTGAGACCACGCTCGCCGACGCGGGTCGCGTATTTGTCTGGAAGGGTCACGATGAAGTCGTGGATACGGGCCGCACGGGCGGCCGCCATGACCTCCTCATCGCTCGCTTCGGGACGCCCGTAGGCGATATTGAAATAGATCGTGTCATTGAAAAGTACGGTGTCCTGGGGAATAACGCCGATACCCTCGTGCAAACTTTCCAGAGTCACGTCGCGCACGTCCTGACCGTCGATAACCACGGCCCCCGAATCGACATCATAGAACCGGAACAACAGCCTCCCTAACGTCGACTTACCCGAACCGGAAGGACCGACGATGGCCAGGGTATGCCCTGGCTCGACCGTGACGCTCACGCCCTTCAGGACCTTACGCTCGGCGTCATAGCCAAAGTGCACATCATCAAAACAAACCGCCCCGCGCACGACCTCGAGCGGCTTGGCGTCGACATGATTCGTGACCTCGGCCGGCTGCTCCAGCAAGTCGAACATCTCACCCATATCGACCAGGGACTGACGAATCTCTCTGTAGACCGTACCCAGAAAATTCAAGGGCATCGTGATCTGCAGCATATAGGCATTGACCATGACGAAATCACCGACGGTCAACTGACCCTGCTGAACCCCCATGGCCGCCATGACCATGACGCCGACCAGCCCGGCCGTGATTAGTAGTGACTGTCCAAAATTCAGAAAAGCGAGTGAATAATTGGTGCGCAGGGCTGCGTGTTCATAACCCGCCATAGCTGTGTCGTAGCGTTCGGCCTCGCGGCGTTCGGCGCCAAAATATTTTACGGTCTCAAAGTTCAGCAGGCTGTCGATGGCCTTTTGGTTGGCATCGGTATCATGATCGTTCATCTCCTTGCGGAGTTTTACCCGCCATTCCGTCACAGCAAACGTGAACCAGACATAGAGCAGGATCGTGACCACGACAATCGTGAGATATCGGACATCGAAAACCACGAACAATATGGCCGCGATCATCACTAGTTCGAGCAACAAGGGACCGATCGAGAACAACAGGAAGCGCAGCAGGAAGTCGACGCCCTTGACGCCACGTTCGACGATCCGACTTAAGCCCCCCGTCTTGCGAGTGATGTGATAACGCAGCGACAGGGCGTGGATATGCATGAAGGTCTCAAGGGCGAGCTGCCTCAAGGCGCGCTGCCCTACTCGCGCGAAGACCGCATCGCGCAGCTGCTGAAAACCGACTGTCATGACTCTGGCCAGGCCATAGGCAATGGTCAGACCTATGGCGCCTAGCGCCAATATCCAGGCTGGATTTGCCTGAGACACTCCAACCCCGGCCAGACCATCAACTGCCGCTTTGTAAATCAACGGCGTCCCAACGGCGATGACCTTGGCCAGAGCCAGCATGGCAACGGCCATCACCACTCGGTGCTTGACCCAAGGCTTGTCAGCCGGCCACAGATAGGGGACTACCTTGCGGATGGTGCGCCAACCGCGCGACGGCCCCTGCCGGGCATCGGTCACATTGACCTCGTAATGTCTCATTCCTGACCGTCCCGTTTGTATCCTGAAGTTATTGACTCGGCAACAATATATGTCGTGTTAATAGCATACAGATAGCCTTCGCGGCCCACCGCGACACGCCATACACTGATACCGTCCAGCACCTATGATGCCAAACAATCTCAGCCTACGTATTTAAATTACCGATAGACAGATACATCAATAATCCATATCCGAAAATATTTGGGGCCTTGCTTTCCGGCCTGAGTTGGGGTGCAGCAAGCTATCTGTTCTTTGCCTTCGACAGCCGCCCCCGTCCAGTATTCCTCGCCTTCGTGATTGAGGGCATGGCTGCAGGCGCGGTGACGACCCTGTCGGCGCAAAGATGGGCCGCGATCGACTTCATCGTCCCGAGGAGCATACTGCCACTATTCTACCGCCTGACACAGGCAAATCATGATTTCGGTACCGGCTACTCATCCCTTGCCTATTTGAAGCGATTCGATATCGATCCTCTAAAAATCGACCAATCATTTATCAAAAACCTGGAATCGGATTCCAGCGACCTAGCGCGGTCGGAAGCGATCGTTGTCATGGCGCATAAACTCGGCTTCAGAGTAATCGCCGAAGGCGTCGAAACCGAGGGGCAGCGGAAAATACTTGAGCAAATGGGCTGCGACTACGCCCAGGGTTATCTGTTTTCGAGACCCGTGCCCGCGGAGGCCTTCGAGGAACTGCTTCGCTCCTGGCCGCACAGCACCAAATCGCTAAATTTGGCCACCGGCGCCTAACACGGCAACGCCCACTGGAATCACGCCCCGGAATCTGCAACCATGCGGGGATGTCCAGTCCTGAGATGACGCCATGAACCTTGACGACATGCTCGCGCGGGCCACGCGCATGCACGTCCAGGGGCAGCTTGCGGGCGCTGAACAGATCTACCGGCAAATCCTGCAGCTTAAACCCGACCATGCGGATGCGCTGCATCAGCTGGGCACGCTTGCCCACGGCATCGGCAAGCACGACGCTGCTTTGAACCTGATTCAACGCGCGATAGCGATTGACCCCAGACGCCCCAACTATCATTTCAACCTGGCTATGTCGCTGGCCGCGCTGCACCGAATCGACGAAGCAATCGCGGCCATGCAGACTGCCTGCAAGCTTAGTCCTCGCGATGCCGGCACCTGGTTCAACCTAGGCACGCTACATCTCATGGCCAAGGCCTACATTGAGGCCAAGCAGGCCTTCAAACGGGCATTGCGGAACGACCCCAAACACCTAGACGCCCGCATCAACCTGGGTCTGGCCAGCCGCAGTCTCGGCGAACTGAACGAGGCACAGAGTGCATTTGACCATGTCTTGAACGCAGTACCAGTGCATGTCGCTGCCCTGATCAATCGAGCCCTCTGCGCTATCGATCGGCGCGAATTCGATAGCGCGCGTCGCTACCTCAACCGCGCCCACGAGATTGCCCCCCAAAACACCGACGCCATATTGAATCTAGCCCTGTGCGCTCAGGAGACGGGACACCACGCGGAGGCATTGCAACTTATCCGCAGCGCAATCGAGCTGCAGCCCGGCTCGGCGCAGGCCTATAATAATCTAGGCAACGCGCTGAGCAGTCTCGGTGATTTCTCCGCTGCACTTGAGGCCTATGAGCAGGCCCTCGAACATCAGCCGGATAAGCACCAGACACTTAGCAACTGTCTTTTTCTCAAAAGTTACCACGTACTCTGCACACCCGAAGAATCTCTTGCCGCGCACCGCGACTGGGATGCGCGTTTCGGTGGCCCAACCCTTGCACGACGCTACCCTCACACCCATTCGGGCGATCAGGACAGGCGACTCCGGATCGGCTATGTGTCGCCGGACATGCGACGGCATTCGGTAAGCTATTTCCTCGAACCCATCCTAGCGACGCATAACCGCGACTGCTTCGAGGTCTTCTGCTACGCCGATCTGACCAATCCCGATGAAGTCAGCACGCGCCTACGCGAGCATTCCGACCACTGGCTAGTGACGACCGGGCTCTCAGACGAGTTCCTCGCCGACCGGATACACAACGACCGCATCGATATCCTGGTCGATCTCGCTGGGCATACGGCCGGTAACCGCTTGCGCGCCTTCGTGTACCGCCCCGCCCCCGTCCAGGTGACCTATCTGGGTTATTTCACGACGACAGGTCTCACCGCGATGGATTACTGGCTCACCGACGAGATACTGACTCCAGCTGACACGATAGAACAGACAACTGAGACGATTTGGCGCCTGCCCGGCTGCAGCCTAGGCTATCAGGCGCCGACCGAGGCGCCGGACGTGACTGCCCGTCCGGAGGCGGGACCTATCGTATTGGGTAGTTTCAACGACCTCAGTAAGGTCTCTCCCGACACGATCGCATTATGGTCCAAGGCCCTGAAACGCCTACCGCAGGCGCAACTCCTACTCAAGGCCAAGCAGCTATCGGATCCTGATTCCTCTACACGCATCCATCAGGCCTTTGCCGACCATGGAATTACACCCGATCGGGTCAGACTCCACAGCCGCACCGCCAGTCTTGACGCGCACCTTTCCATGTACGGGGAAATGGATATCGCTCTAGATACGATCCCGCGCACGGGAGGCACGACGACCATGGAGGCGCTTTGGATGGGCGTTCCGGTCGTGACCCTGGCCGGCGCGAGATATATAGAGCGCCTGAGCGCGTCGATGCTAGCGGCAGCAGACCTGGACGAGTTCATCTGTAACGATGAGGAGGAGTATATCGATCGCCTCACCGAGCTGGCTGCGAACATGGACAAGCGCCGACAACTACGCGCCAGCCTACGTGAACAGCTCAGCCAGTCGCCATTGTGCGACGCGCGCGACCTGACCGGACGCATCGAGACCGCCTACCGCGCAATGTGGCGGCGCTATCTCGATAGCGGCCAGGGCACGCATAAAGATCCCGGCGCAATCAGTCCGACGGGGGCGTGAATACAAACGGATCGGCGTGGATATCTTGCATCGAAACGCCCGCGATAAAACACTTTTGACGCAGGGCGTTGACGATGGGCGGGTCGCCACACAGAAAGGCCCGATAGCCGTCCAGCGAACCGATCGTGGCCATCGGCAGCTCGGCAATATTACCCTGAAGGCCATCCTCGGGCGCATCGCCATGCAAGACACAAGGGACGTAGTGGAACTGTTCATTCTCTTGATCCAGCATGCGCAGTTCGTCCTCGAGATAAAGACCGGGTGCTGCCAGACTCGCATGAAACAGGTGAATCGAGCCCGTGTGGCTCTGGGATAGAACATCGCGCAGTATGCCGTAGAGCGGCGCCAGACCGGTCCCGGTCCCTACCAGCAACAACGGCTGCTCGGCAGCCCCCGGGATGTAGAAACAATCCCCCACCGGACCGAAGAACTCGACCGCGCCGCCAACCTCAAAATCATCGAACAACCAATTACTCATCTGTCCGTCAGGCACGCGTTTTACATGCAATTCGAGATACTCATCTCCCGGAACGCTGGCCAGAGAATAGCTGCGGGTAACCTGGTCGGACGGCCGAACTAAATTGATGAACTGCCCGGCCCGATATTGGAAACCGGCGGGCCATTCGAGACGCAACCGGACCACGGATTCGTTCAAGATGGTCTTGTCCTGAAGTACGGTCTGATAGCTTAGCGACACCGTCGACAACCCGATGGTCATATCCACGTCGGGTTTGCACATGCAGGCTAGAAAATAGTTCTGAGCCTTCAGGGTGTCTTTGAGCCCCTGCTGAGACTCCGGCGTGGGCTGCCCGTCAAGCGCCCGGATCATGCACGTCTGACAAGCGCCGGCCTGACAGGATGACGGGATCATGACTCCATGCCGCGTCATACACGCAAGCACGCTCTCGTCCTCATTACAATTAAAATCCCGACCCTCGAAACGAATGACCGCCATATTCTCCCCTTTAATTTATCTTATGATTTTGATGTGATCATCTGTCTGCGTCCTGGTCCACACTCACCCATTAAGGGGGTTCCCTTTCACGCATAAAAAACGCGCCCAGGGGATGGAGCGCAAGGCGGAAACGCTCGAAAAAGGCGCAGTGTACTACAAAGCACATGCGCATTTTGAGCGCGTTTCCAACTCAGTGATCCACCACCGGGCGCGTTTTCGACCGCAAACTAGCGGTCTAGGACATCGCCTCGGGTGCTCTCTGCTACCCCGATGACTGTGTCGATCATATTTTGCGCGACGCCTAGCTCGGCAAGCGTCGAACGCAGATGACAAACGATATGATCAAAATGGGAATCATTGAGCCCCATCTTCACAAGATGCTTGTGACCCTCGCGCATATCCTTGCCGGAATAGTTATTCGGCCCGCCCGTCACCATGGTCAGAAAACCCTTCTGCTTTGCTGCCTGGCGCTCCATGTCCACACCCTCGAAGAATCGGTTCACATAGTGATCCGCCAGCACCTTGCGATAGAAGATATCGACAGCGGCATTGATAGCCGCCTCGCCACCCAGTTGTTCGTAGACAGTACTCATACGCATCTCCTCATTTGATCAAATGGCCTAAGACCCGGCATCAATTGATGTATAGGGAATACAACTTTATACCTGCTGGACAAAACATGTCAATCAAATATATGATTTACCCATGCAATTGACCCTCTACACGGACTATTCATTACGGGTGCTACTGTATCTCGCAACCCACCAGGGACACCGCTCCACGATAAGCGATATCGCCGACGCCTATCAGATCTCGAGAAACCACCTGGTCAAGGTAGTGCACCAGCTGTCCCGAAACGGTTGGATCACGACGACGCGCGGCAAGTCGGGCGGGATACAACTGGCCTTTCCACCCGAGCGGATCAATATTGGGGCCGTGGTCCGTCAGACTGAACCGCACATGAACCTGCTTGAATGCTTTGACAAGGTCAATAACCAGTGCGCTATTAGCCTAAGCTGCCAACTCAAACAGGTCCTGTATCAAGCGCGCAAGGCATTCACCGACGTACTGGACAACTGCTCTTTGGCCGACGTCCTAGGCAGTGGCGATACAGAGATCGTGAGGATATTAGATGGCAATATCGCGCTGGCAAGATCGAGCGCTACCAAGCCGACCCAGCCCCAGAAATAGCCGTGATCGCCGAACCGCGCGGTACCGCATTGTCTTGATTTACCGCGTTTGGTAGCCTAAGCGCCCTATCATCCCCATTACCAGCGCCCTATCAGGAACACCAGAAAATGAGTCAATGTCCATGTCAGTCCGGTAAAGACTATGCCGAGTGTTGTGGCCCGGTCATCAAGGGCGAACGGCCTGCGGCTACGGCTGAGGCCTTGATGCGCTCGCGTTACAGCGCTTTCGCGAAAGCGGAACCCGAATACCTTGAGGCCAGCCTACACCCCGATTTCCGTTCCGATTTCGATGCCGACGCAACCAAGAAGTGGGCGGAAGAATCGGAATGGACCGGGCTTGAGATCGTCAGTAAGGACGGCGGCACGGATAACGACGAGACCGGCGTCGTCGAATTCATCGCCGCATATCGCCAAAATGGCCGTGATTTCAGCCATCACGAACGCGCCGAATTTCAGCGAGTCGACGGCACCTGGTTCTACACCGACGGCGCTATCGTCTCACCGGCCACGGTCAGGAACACGACACCGAAGGTGGGGCGTAACGACCCCTGCCCCTGTGGCAGTGGCAAGAAGTACAAAAAATGCTGCTTGGCTGAGTGATAGTCCCATCTCGGACAAATTAATTCCGATCGATCACAACCCACTTGCGCTAGGATTCGAACCGGCACCGGGATTATTCGCCTCGAGTTCCGGCTCCTTCTCGGTCTGGTCGGATTCAAACAGTGCCTCAAGCTCCTCAGCAGCATCCTTGACACTCTGAATCATCTGCCCCTCGTCATGATGGATGGCATGTTGCGTGAGCAGCGATGCGCGATCATGCGCCTTGAACTTCTCCAGCGAAGACTGTACGCGATCCTCTTCATAATCTAGGCCGCGCAGTAGTAGACCAGCCAACTCGACACTAGAATGAAAGGCCTCGCGCTCGATGTTCGCGACCCCAAGATCCATAAGTCTGTGGGCATGATAGCGATTTCTGGCACGGGCGTAGATCGGGACCCCCGGGAAGTTCTTCTTGACGGTCTCCGCGATCTTTATCGATGCATCGACATCGTCGATCGCGAGCACGAAGGCCCGGGCTTGCTCGATATGCGCCGCACGCAACAGGTCGATACGTGTGGCGTCGCCATAATAGAGCTTGCCGCCGAATTTGCGCACAAAGTCGACCTGGCTTTGATTGATCTCCAAGGCCGTAAATGGAATATGTTTGACCCGCAGCAGACGTCCAATGATCTGTCCCACCCGTCCAAAACCAGCGATGACGACCTGATTTCCGGTATCGTCGATGCGATCGAATACGGGCGGCTTGCGGTTGTCGAACCACGACCTCACGACACGCTCGTTGAGCATAAAAATAAACGGCGTCAGGGCCATGCTCAGACTCACAACCAGGATCAACAGATCAGCCTCATCAGCAGTCAATACCTGATAGGCCGTCGCACTCGTGAACAACACGAAGGCGAACTCCCCACCCTGAGGCATAACAAAGGCGAGATTGCGAGCGCAACGAGTTGGGATCCGAAACGCCCGAGCGAGACCGTATAGGATGGCAAACTTGATCACCAGCAGCCCCATGGCCAAGCCAAACACGAGCCACGAGCTCGAGACGATGAGACCGACATTGACCGACATGCCGACGGCGATGAAGAACAGTCCGAGCAACAGCCCCTTGAAGGGCTCGATATTGGCCTCGATCTCATGCCGGTATTCGGAATCCGCGAGCAGTATCCCGGCGATAAAGGCGCCCAATCCCATAGACAGACCCACGCTCTCCATGAGTAGCGTGGAACCGATCACGAGCAGAAGACTGGTCGCGGAAAAGACCTCGTGGCTGCCCGTTGCCGCAACCACGCGAAACACTGGCCGCAAGAGAAAATGACCGATCAGGATCAGGGATACGATGGCCAGAACCGCCACTATAACCTTTTGAGTAATCTCGGACGTATCCGCCGTGGCTTCGGCACCACCTAACAAAGGCAATAGGGCTAGCACCGGGATCACCGCCAGGTCCTGAAAGAGCAGGATCGAGAAAGCGGTCCGGCCATGCACAGTGTTCATCTGTCGCTTCTCGCCCAGGGTCTGCAGTACAACGGCCGTCGAGGACTGCGATAGACCAAAGCCGATCAATAGAGCCAAGACCCCAGGGAGCCCGAAACCCCAGGCGATGCTGGCAAGAATCACCGTTGTGACAGCTACTTGGGCAAGGCCGGTACCAAAGATGGCGCGGCGCAAAACCCATAGCCGCGACGGCTGCAGCTCCATGCCGATCAGGAATAACAGCAAGACAACACCGAGCTCAGAAAACGACAGGATATTTTCGACGCCCGTGATCAAACCCAGGCCCCATGGCCCGATCACAATACCGGCCATAAGGTAACCAAGCACCGAGCTGAAGCCTGCCTTGTGGAACAAGGTCACGGCGATAACAGCGGCGCCCAGAAAGATCGCTGCCTCCTCAAGAAAACCCATATTTCATCCCGAATCGTGTGGTGATCCGCCTGTTGAGCGAACCTGATTGTACGCGTTTATCCAGCTTATCATGGCCCTATACTCAGGAAACCCACTGACGCGAATTTCAGTCGAATCAAAGCACGCCTTATATAGATATTGACAAATCGTCTATAATCTCCTGCTCACAAGCATTTGAACCAAACCCACATCAAATAAAACAGGAGCAATACCATGAAGCTTGACAAGGTCACCCCGGGCAAGAATGTCCCAGAGGAAATCAACGTCATCATCGAAATCCCAGCCCATAGTGAGCCCGTCAAGTATGAAGTCGACAAAGCGACCGGCGCCATGTTCGTCGACCGTTTCATGTCCACGGCCATGTACTATCCGTTCAACTACGGCTACATCCCGCATACGCTATCGGACGACGGCGATCCCGCTGACGTCATGGTGGTCGCACCGGTCCCGCTGATCAGCAGCTCGGTCATCGCCTGCCGTCCAATTGGCCTGCTTGGCATGACCGACGAGGCCGGTGAGGACGCCAAGATCCTGGCCGTGCCCTTGAATAAGCTGACCGCCATGTACTCTGGCGTCAACACCATTGAGGACATGCCCCAGGCCCTACTGGCTCAGATTGCGCATTTCTTTGAGCACTATAAGGATCTCGAGTCGGAGAAATGGGTGAAGGTCTCAGGCTGGAGCGGCAAAGAGTCAGCCTATAAGGAGATCACCGATTCCATCGCCCGCTTCGAGGAGTCCCCGAAGAAACCCGCTTTCTGATCTATCCTTCCGATCTGCAAGGAACGGGACTATCAACGGCTCGGGACATGGTGAGGGTGGTGTGACCGCGCATTACGGCACGCATGAGCACCACCATTACCACGGCCACCAACGTCACAATCACAGCAATACCGCTCTGGGCTGGAGCTTCGGGGTCATCGCGGCCTTTGCAATTGTCGAGGCCGTCGGCGGCTACTGGTCTGGCTCCCTGGCTCTGCTTGGGGACGCGGGACACATGGTCACGGATGCCTGCGCGCTCGGTCTCGCCGCGCTCGCCGCGCGTATCGCCCATCGCCCCGCCACCCACACACACTCCTTCGGGCTGGCGCGCACCGAGGTCGTCGCCGCTCTGATCAACGGCGCCCTTATGATCGCTGTCGTCACATTCATTGCCGTCGAGGCCGTTCACCGACTGAGCAATCCTGTCCAGGTCTCAGGATGGGCGGTATCGCTGATCGCGGCCATCGGCCTGATCGTCAACATCGCGGTCGCCCTGCGCCTGCATGGAGGAGAACAAACCCTGAATTCGCGCGCAGCGCTGCTGCATGTCCTGGGCGACCTGCTGGCCTCGGTCGCGGCCCTCGTGGCCGGCTTCGTGATCGTCATGACCGGCTGGACACCAATCGATCCGATTCTGTCTCTGCTGATCTGCGTCCTGATCCTGATCTCGGCGATCCGCTTGCTCAAAGAGGTATTGAACGTCATCATGGAGGGTGT
>CAZASZ010000064.1:6436-11227 GCA_964487925.1 uncultured Gammaproteobacteria bacterium | reverse complement strand
CGCTCGCTGATTGAGGTTCGTGCACGACGTGCAGTGTGCACGACATCAACGATCTTGAACGCAGAGGCATCCCTGGGGTCTTCACGGCAACCGTGCAATTCCAGGATGCCGCCGAAACCCAGAGCGCAGCGCTTGGCCTCGACGTGGCGCGGGTTCTCACGCCTCATCCGATCCAAGACCGCACCGACGATGAGATGGTCGCAATCGCCGATCAGGTCGTCGATCAACTGATAGGTGCGCTCACCGGCCCATCTTGATGGGCCACCGGACTCAATTGGATAAAGACATCATGCTCATCCGTCCGTAGAGACCGAAGGCCCGTGTCCACGGGCGATGGTAGACGGATGAGGAAGCGCACATGAGACAAGAGGTGAGCGACCTCGAGTTTGGGCTCTGGCGCCTGTTTCTCAAGTCTCGCTTCATGGGCCTCATCGCGTTGGCCGTGGCCGCGTCGATCCCGATGATGGGCGTCGATCCGAGGATCACATGGTTCATCGTGTTCGTCGGTGTTCCGTCGAATCTGCTGGAAATGGCAGTGCTCATCCGCACCCGAAAATTGCCGTGGTACACCCCGGCAATCGATGCCATTCTTCTGGCAATCGCCTTGAGCATCGACCCTACCGTGGCACCTGTTGCGGGCCTGATCCTGATGGCATCCAACAGCCAGGCGGCACTGGTCGGCTGGCGTCCGACGCTCGTGTCCGGCCTCATCGGTCTTCCGTTCCTCGCTGGCTCTCTTGTCCGATACAGCCCGGGCAACGCTGCCGTCCTGATCATCGCCTACGTGATCACCTCTGCATCCGCCACGATGTTCGTGTCGATCATGGCCGATTCGGAGCGCAACGAGCGGCGACAGCGCGACCAGATGCTCCGCGGGATAGATGCCATCGTTTGGCATGCACACCCCTATCCATTCGTGCAGGCGGAATTCCGCGGGCGCACTGACGACATCATCGGGGCATCGCGGGAAGAGCTCTCGTCTCCCGGTGCGTGGCTGTCGAGGCTGCCGGCCCCCGACAGGGTGCGGGTCACCGCCATGTCCAAGTCAGCGATCGACGCTGGGACAGACCACGAGATCGGCTATCGAATCGTCACCTCAACTGGCGAGATCAGGCACATGCGCGACCGCATTCGTGTCGAAGTTGACGACTCCGGCGCACCCATCAGCGCACGTGGCGTTGCGGTGGACGTAACCGACGAGATCAACGCCAGTGAGACCAATCGAAATCTCGGCGAGTTGGTGGAGCGGGTCCCGGTGGGACTGTTGGTCGTGCAGCACGATGCGACCTGCGGGGAGTTCACCATCGTCACCGTCAATCCGGCCTACGAACTTCTGGTCGGCCGGAGCGCAGTCGAGCTGCTCGGCGCACCGGTCACCGAATCGCTGAACGGATCCGGAAGCGCCGAACTTCTCAATCTGATGGAGTCGACTGCATCCTCCGGAGCGGGGTCCAAGCTCGATGAACTCGCCGACCTGATCTCGGGCGGCACCCGCACTCTGTCTCTCGAGTCGTTTCAGATCTCAGACGATCTGATCGGGTTGACCATCACCGATGTGAGTCATTCGGTGAATGCGGCGAAGGCAATCCGTCATCGGGCTCTTCACGATGGCCTCACCGATCTACCAAACCGAGCTCTTTTCGAGGACCGGCTGACCCACGCTCTGGATGCATCGCAGCGGAGCTCTCGCACCGTTGCGCTCCTCGTGATCGACCTGGATCAGTTCAAGGAAGTCAATGACACGTTCGGCCATGCTCACGGAGACCATTTGCTCGTGGAGATCTCCCGCCGCCTCGACGCGGCTGTGAGATCGTGCGACACCGTCGCGAGACTCGGCGGTGACGAATTTGCAGTGCTGCTTAGCGAGGACGTCACCCGGTCAAGCGCGCTCAACGCCGCCGAGCGGGTTCTCGAGTGTTTCGATGACGCGGTTGATCTAGCCGGTATGGCCGTCAGGTGCGGGGCCAGTATCGGCGTGGCGTTCCACCCCGAAGACGCAGGCGAATCGATGACATTGCAGCAACGCGCCGATGCCGCGATGTACACGGCGAAGCAGCGTGGCGGGGGGATTTGCGTCTACGACCACGGACACGGCAACGACCACGACGACAGGCGCGGCATAGTGGGCGAACTCGGTCGAGCCATCGACAATGAGCAGTTGGTCGTCCACTACCAGCCCCTGATCAATCTCCACACCGGGCGCGTGGACCGCGTCGAGGCGCTCGTTCGCTGGGACCACCCGCTGCGCGGCATGATCCAACCGTCGAGGTTCATCGATGTGGCGGAGGTCTCCGGGATCATCCGGCCTCTCACGAAATTCGTCATGCGCAGAGCCATCAATGATGTGAGCGACTTCCGCAGAGCGGGCCACGACATCGGCCTCGCCATCAACGTCTCCGTACGAAACCTGTATGAGCCATCGTTCGTCCAGGCTGTCCGGGAGACCCTCACAGCTGCAAACCTCCCGGGCGACAGCATCACCCTGGAAATTACCGAAACCCAAGTGATGGACGATCCGATTCTCGCTCACGATGTGCTTGGGCGTCTGGGGGCGCTCGGAGTCAGCGGGTCGGTCGACGACTTCGGGACCGGCCACTCGTCGCTGTCAAACCTCCAAAGTCTCCCCGTTGGCGAGGTGAAGATCGACAAGTCCTTTGTGCTGGGCATGGCAGCGGGCGACTCGGCCTCCGCCACGATCGTCAAGTCGATCGTTTCGCTCGGGCACAATCTCGGCCTCGACGTTGCCGCTGAGGGAATCGAGAACGCCGAGATGCTTGACCGGATCAGAGACCTCGGGTGCGACCGCGCTCAGGGATTTCACCTGGCTCACCCGATGTCGCGTGCCAACCTGTCGACATTTCTCGACAGCTACCGAGTGTCGACAAGTTCCTGAACGCGGCGGGCATTTGTGCCTCGTCTTCTGTAGACGCCTACCGTCGTGGAATGAACCTCTCGATGAACGACCAGCAACTGGTTGCCGCTGTCGACCAGATGCAGTCAGTGGTGCAATGCGCCCTCGATGCGATCACCGAACTGTCGATCGATGACCATCAGGTTGTCGCTTACGACATCGCCCATGGGGCCTCGGTGGTTGCCGCGGCTCGAAGCCTGCTCCCGTACGCAGTCCACGGTGCGTCCGAACGGGCCCTGGCCTCGGCGTTCGTGGCCGAAGCAGCGCACGATCTGTTCACCAGGATTGCCGGCCGGGCCGAGGCATGGGGGGCCGACACTTCCACGCTGATTTCCCTACAGGATCTGATGAGCGGGGGGCGGTCGGTGGCCGCGCTGGAATCGTTGGCCGACGGCGCACCATCGCACCTCGATCCCGACTTCGAACTCGCGGCCGACACGTTCCGAAGATTTGCCGATGATCGCCTGATGCCGGTGGCAGGCGAGATCCATCGCACCAATTCAGACGTTCCCGAGGAGCTGATCAACGAGATGGCGGCCCTGGGGGTGTTCGGGCTGTCGATCCCGGCAGAGTTTGGCGGATTCGCCGAGGGAGGAGCAAATGATTATCTGGGCATGGTCGTGGCCACGGAGGAACTTTCGCGGGGGTCGCTGGGCGCCGGAGGTTCCCTGATCACCAGACCCGAGATACTCACGCGAGCTCTTGTCGCAGGAGGCACCGACGCGCAGAAGGCCGAGTGGTTGCCCCGCATGGCGAGCGGTGAATCAATGGTGGCAGTCGCGGTGACCGAGCCCGATCATGGCAGCGACGTGGCCGGCCTCCGATGCTCGGCTCGGCCCGTCCCGCGCGGTGGATGGTTGATCAACGGCACCAAGACATGGTGCACCTTCGCCGGGCGCGCCGACGTGATGATGCTCTTGGCTCGCACCGATCCCAATTCGTCGGATCACCGCGGTCTCAGTCTGTTCGTCGTCCCCAAGCCCCGCAGCTCGGGACACTCGTTCGATCACCGCCAAGATCCGGCAGATTCGCCCGGCAGCGGCCGCATGCAGGGCACTGCGATAGACACCATCGGATACCGCGGCATGCATTCCTACGAGGTGTCGTTCGACGACTGGTGGGTTCCTGACAACTCTCTCGTCGGCGGGCCCGACGGTGAGGGACGAGGGTTCTATTTGCAAATGGGCGGCTTCGAGAACGGTCGGCTCCAGACCGCAGCCAGAGCGGTCGGTGTGATGCAGGCGGCATGGGAGGCAGCGTCCGCATACGCCGACGATCGCATCGTGTTCGGCCAACCCGTCGGCGAATATCAGCTCACCCGGGCGAAACTGGGTCGCATGGCGATGCTCATACAGGCATCGCGCCAGTTCGCTCTGCGAGTGGCATCTCTCATGGGGAATGGAGACGCGCAGGCAGGGGTCGAGGCATCCATGGTGAAGGCCTACGCCTGCCGGGCGGCCGAGTGGGTCACCCGCGAGGCCATGCAGATCCATGGCGGCATGGGCTACGCCGAGGAGTACGACGTGTCGCGATACTTCGCCGATGCCAGGGTGTTGTCGATCTTCGAAGGGACCGACGAAACCCTGTGCCTGAAGGTGATCATCAGGCGGCTGCTGGCAGATCGCTAGCCGGCCGACCTACCCGAGATCTCATCGCCCATGAACAAGCCGTCGGCCGGACCGAGGCGAGATGACACCACTTCCCGGGTTCGTTCGACCGACTTTGCGAGCTCGTCGATTGTCGACTGCGGCAGGTCGGTTCGACTCTGCGCTCCATCGGCCAGACGAATCACGTAGCCGTGGTGACGGTCGACCCAGGTGGGTACGTAGTGAACCGATGTTGCCTTGATGGTGCCGTCGACCATCTCGCTCAGGTCGACC
>CAZASZ010000064.1:1799-6336 GCA_964487925.1 uncultured Gammaproteobacteria bacterium | reverse complement strand
TGAGCGTGGGAGCCGATGATCAGGTCGACCTCATCGGACGGCAAAATCTCCTGGAGCCATTGGTCTTGTTGCGAGTTGGGCTCTGATCGGTATTGGGTACCCCAGTGAAGACTCACGATCACGAACTCGGCCCCGGCCTCACGCGCCGCGTGGGCTTCGGCGATGATTTTCTCTGGGTCGATCAGGTCGACGAGATACTGCTTCGAGGCCGGCAACTTGAATCCGTTGAGGCCGTAGGTGGCAGAAATGTGGGCGATGGTGATGCCGTTCACCTCGTAGAGCACCGGTTGAAGATCAGCCTCGGGGGTGGTTGCCATTCCGGCTGCGGTGAGCCCCACCTCGTCGAAGACCTGCAAGGTTGAGGCAATGCCCGATTCGCGCTGATCGTAGGAGTGGTTGCTGGCAGTCGAGCATCCGTCGTAGCCGACCGCTTTCGCTCCCTCTGCGTAGGCCCGTGGTCCGTTGAACACCGGGAAGCTGCTCAGATGAACGTCGTCGAGGGCCAGCGGAGTCTCCATGTGACAGATCGCCAGATCCGCCCCGGCGATGATCGGTGCCACCTCCGCGAAGAGCGGGCGGAAGTCCATGCCCTCTGCAGAAGCGGCGTCGGCCGCTGTGACCACGGGGCGATGAGCCAGAAGATCTCCGGTGAATGCCAGCACCGCGGAACGTGGTGGAGGCAGGGTCGAGGTGGTTGTGGTTGTTGTGGACGTGGTGGTGGATGTGGGGGCCGCGCTTGTTGTGGGCGCCACACTCGGGTCGAGTGCCACAGCCGCGCTGGTGTCTGTGGTGTCGCTCTCGACAACCAACCACGCCAGCGCCCCACCGGCAGCGAACATTGCCAGGAAGAGCACCGCGATACGCCTGTTGAACTTCATCGAAACAGCTCCGGCGCGACCGGACAATCAGTGGCGGCCAATGCCTCAGCGAGCGACACGAGACCGGACTTGGTACAAATCGCATCGATTCCCGCGAGCGGCATGTGTTCGATGTCGAGCAACCATGGTTCACGCTCCATCGGGCGGTTTACCATCGGATTCCACATTGCAGTAGGCACGAACCGGCCGACTCCAGCCACCGCCCAAGTGTCGACTCCCGCGGACTTGGCAACTGCAGAGGATGCCCACGACCCTGATCTCACCATGGCCCCGTCGGCGCTCGCTGCATCTACCTCGACGAGCACCAGATCGCAGTCGGAAACAGCTGCGGCCACGCCCCAGTCCGGCACGTCGGTGCACCATTGGTCGCGGTTTTCCAGTGATCGGAGCAAGGAGAAGCCTTCGCCCGCCGCGTCGACCACCATCACCGCGAGATCAGGCCTCCCCATCAACGCACGTGAAATGAGATCTGGTGATCCGATCACGAGCACGCGTGCCGAGTCGGGAATAGCGGCAGCGAGTTCATCGGGAGTGGAGTCGGTCTCAATTGAATCAACCGCGCTTCTCGCTTCGGTGACGGGGTCGGGGCCGGTGATCATACGAGCGGCCAGCCAGACCAGCGGTCCGTATCTCGGCCGTCGCCGCACCAACTGCCTGCAAGCAGTGAGCAATTCGGTGGGTTCGCCGGCGAATCCGGCCAATGCTCCCGCAGCCTCGCGCACCAGAAGATCGGCCGGGACATCTCCGGCCCGGGCAACATATCGGAGCCGCTCGATGGGGTGCACGGCTGGAAGCGTACTCACTGAGACCAACAACCTTCGACCACGATGTGACTGGTCCGGGGTTCACTGCGCTAGCTTGGCCGATCGTGGTAGCGCCATCCTCCGACCTTCAACTGTCGCCGCTCTCCGGCGACAGCCGCCCCCTCTCCGATTGGCTCACGACCTTTCCCTTGGTGCCGGTCGTGCTCGACCCCTTCACTCATGAGAGTGCGTGGATTCTCGACACGGCCCGCCGGATTCTCACCACATTCAGCGGCGCCGACTGCCGGCCGTGCTGGATCGTTGCCAGCGATCCCGACGATGCCCGAAGGTTCCTCGGCCCCTACGCCGACGATTTCCTGACCTTCTCCGATCCGAAGCTGGAGGTCATTCGTGGCCTCGGGATAGAAGCCACTCCCGCGTTCGCTGTCGTGAAACAAAACGGCACGGTTGCGGCGAAGGCCGAGGGCTGGAGCCCAGACTCCTGGCGTCAGGTGGCGGAGACCGTGGTTGCCCTCACTCGCTGGAGCCGCCCGGTGATCCCGGAAGCCGGCGACCCGGTCGCATTCTCCGGTCACACAGTCGGAAGCTGATCCCCGAGCAGTCACACTCAGCGCCGGCCGGATAGGTTGGCGCCATGTCTGAGTTTGCCTACTCCCCCCTGCTCCCCCTTGGCCCCGACGAAACCGAATATCGGCTCGTCAGCACCGACGGGGTCTGCACGTTCGAGGCCGATGGCCACACCTTCCTGAAGGTTGAGCCCGAGGCCCTCACCAATCTGGCCCAAGAGGCCTTCCACGACATCGCCCACTACTTGCGGCCGTCACATCTCGCCATGTTGGCGAAAATCCTCGACGACCCTGAAGCATCCGGCAACGACCGTTTCGTGGCAACCGAACTGCTACGCAACGCCAACATCGCTGCGGCAGGGGTCCTGCCCATGTGTCAAGACACCGGCACCGCAATAGTGATGGGCAAGAAGGGCGAGCGGGTGGTCACCTTCGCCGACGATGGCGAGGCCCTCTCCCGCGGCGTCTACAACACCTACAACACCTCCAACCTGCGTTACTCACAGGTTGCGCCGGTGTCGATGTTCGAGGAATACAACACGGCCAACAACCTTCCGGCCCAGATCGAGATCTACTCGAAGGAAGGGGCCAGCTACGAGTTTCTGTTCGTGGCCAAGGGCGGTGGTTCGGCCAACAAGACCTACCTCTTCCAGAAGACCAAGGCGCTTCTCAACGAACAGTCGATGCTCGATTTCCTCGATGAGTCGCTGCGATCGCTCGGCACCGCGGCCTGCCCGCCCTACCACCTGGCCCTTGTCGTGGGCGGCACCTCCGCCGAATACAACCTCAAGACCGCCAAGTACGCATCGGCCCACTACCTCGATTCGTTGCCCACCTCCGGCGACCGGGCCACGGGCCACGGGTTCCGTGACATCGAGTGGGAGAATCGCATACTCGAACTCACTCGCGAGATGGGAATCGGCGCGCAATTCGGTGGCAAGTACTTCGCCCACGATGTGAGAGTGATTCGTCTTCCCCGCCACGGCGCGTCCAACCCGGTGGGGCTGGCGGTGAGCTGCTCGGCCGACCGCCAGGCCCGGGCCAAGATCACGGCCGACGGGATCTATCTCGAACAGCTCGAGACCGATCCAGCCAGGTTCCTTCCCGACGCCTCCAGCGATGAGCTGAGCGACGAGGCCGTTCAGATCGACCTCAACCAGCCAATGGAGGCCATCCGTAGCGAGTTGTCGAAGTACCCGGTGAAGACTCGTCTGTCTCTCAGCGGCACCGTTGTGGTCGGCCGCGACATGGCTCATGCCAAGATCAAAGAGCGCCTCGATGCCGGCGAGCCCATGCCGGAGTATCTGCGTGATCACCCGATCTATTACGCGGGTCCGGCCAAGACCCCAGAGGGATACGCGTCTGGATCGTTCGGCCCCACAACTGCCGGTCGCATGGATTCCTATGTCGACCCGTTCCAGGCCGCCGGTGGATCTCTCGTGATGCTCGCCAAGGGCAACCGTTCCCAACAGGTAACCGACGCGTGCAAGAAGCACGGTGGCTTCTATCTCGGCTCGATCGGCGGCCCGGCGGCGCGCCTGGCCAAGGACTCCATTCGCAGCGTCGAAGTGTTGGAGTACCCGGAGTTGGGCATGGAAGCCATCTGGAAGATCGAGGTGGAAGACTTCCCGGCGTTCATCATTGTCGACGACAAAGGCAACGATTTCTACGCCGAGGTTTCAACCCCGGTGAAAATGCGGGGCTGAGTCTTCCCTCGCCTGCAACTCGGCAACGGGTTTGTAGGCGGTGCATTCGATCTCGACCGCCGCACCCAGAGCCAACCCGGCTTTGCCAACCGTGATCCGCGCCGGAGGGTCCTCCCCCATCACCTCCGAGTAGGCCGCGTTCATCTCGGCGAATGTCGACATGTCGGCGACGAACACCGACACCTTCACGACATCGCCGAGTTCCGCGCCACAAGCCCGAAGGATCTT
Organism: uncultured Gammaproteobacteria bacterium; assembly: GCA_964487925.1. GTDB lineage: Bacteria > Pseudomonadota > Gammaproteobacteria > SZUA-140 > SZUA-140 > RI-283. The sequence continues at coordinate 2,194 of CAZASZ010000064.1, read as the reverse complement.
CTCGATGTTGCGTAGCGTTTGGGTGGTCTGCGGACCGACGCCTCCGTCGGCAAGATCGAACGACTCGCCAACAGTGCCGAGGGTGCCGGAGACGTTGATCCAGCCGTCGGCCACGGTGGCGTGGCAGAACTGGGGCAGGCGCCCGAGGCCGTCGACCACGACTCTGCGGATTGGGGGTTGGTTGCCGGTCATGACCCCAAACTAGGTCGCTCCGGCATCAGCCGGGAACCAATCCGGCTTGCCCACCGTCACATGGCCATGAACCCGAGACGATTCGCCCCACTGGTTGCCATTGTCCTCCTCGCTTCTGCGTGCGGAGGGTCCCCAACGCCGACCGAGGTCGGCAGCGGACCATCCACCACCGACGCCACGATCGCATCCACGACGACAACGAC
>CAZASZ010000064.1:0-1699 GCA_964487925.1 uncultured Gammaproteobacteria bacterium | reverse complement strand
GCCGGTGGAGGGACTCCTCGGAACAGCTCCGACAGTCGAAGTTGTCGTCACAGATGCCGTACCCCTTCAGGTGCAGGTCAACTACGACACCGGTATTCGCTGATGTGATGATCCCGCGGCCGATGTGCCACTCTGATCGAATGAAGGTACGCATCGGATATGGCATCGGCGCCGCACCAAAGTTGTTCGCCGACCTGGGCGGTTTGGGCCGACTGGTCGACGACCTCGATCGCTTTGGCTACGACTCCCTCTGGTTTCCCGAGAGGGTCAACAGCCCCCAACTCGACCCGATCGTGGCCATGTCATATGTGGCCGGCCGGTCGGAACATCTCAAGTTCGGGCCCGCGGTCTCGGTGATTCCCGGCCGAAACCCGATCCTGATGGCCAAGGCCCTCGCGAGCCTTGATCTGGTCTCGGGAGGGCGTTGCCTGGCGGCGTTCGGTCTCGGCATCGCCAACACTGCGGAGCACCAGGCATTTCAGGTTGATCGCAAGGAGCGAGCGCCGTGGCTGGAGGAGGCCATGCCGTTGATGCGGCGGCTGTGGTCAGAAGACGTGGTGGATCATCACGGCGAACGTTTCCACATCGAAGGAGCGCGGGTGCTGCCCAAGCCGGCGCGGGATCCGTTCGAAGTGTGGCTTGGCGGGCAGGCACCGTCGGAGTTGCGCCGGACCGGGCGACTCGCCGATGGCTGGTTGGCATCCTTCACCACACCTCGCCACGTGGTTGAGGGCATCAATGCCATCAAAGTGGCGGCTTCAGATGCCGGTAGGTCGATCGACGACGACCACTACGGGGTTCTCATCCCCTATGTCGACGGCGCGATTCCGCAGCCGCTGGCCGACAGGGTCACGGCCCGACGCCCCGACGCGGATGCTCGCGAGGTGGTGGCCACATCGAGAGAGCGCATGGCTGAGATGATCGGTGAATTCGTTGAAGCCGGAGCATCGAAGTTTGTGATGTTTCCGGTGGTCGAGCCGCCTGATTGGACCAGCGAACTAGCCGCGCTGGCCGAGGCGACGCTGGGCTTGCAGACCTGAGGCCCGCCGCCGATTTTGTAGAACACCAGACTGTATGGCAACATACGATCTGTGACGGAGTCCTCCCCTGCAGTTCGCACCTCACCGCGCGTCACCCCATCGTGGCAACGGTTCGAGATCGCCATCATCGCAACCGCCCGAGAGCTCCGGGCCGCATTCGACGAGCGCCTATCGGTGCTCGATCTCAACCTCTCCCAGGCCAGCCTCCTGGCCTACGTCACCGACTTCGGATCAAGCACCCAGACCGAACTCGCCGAGATGGTCGGCTTGGGCCGGGCCGCCACCGGCACAATGATCGACCAACTCGAATCCAGAGGCCTCCTGGAACGCCGGCCCAACCCTGATGATCGACGGGTCTGGCTCGTAGCCGCCACTACAGAGGGCGAGACCCTCGTCGACGAGTTCTACCAACTCGACCAGGCACTCAGAGTCGAGTTTCGCAAGGGAATTTCTCGATCCGACCGCCACCAACTCGCCGAACTTCTAGACCGGCTGTCGATCAACATCGCCGCCGCCCGCAGCAACCGGAGCGCGGCCGACACATCCTCCACAACCCCCTGATACAGGAGCAACCAAATGACAGAAGCAGTGATCGTTGATGCGGTCAGAACACCGACCGGTAAACGCAACGGCAAGCTGAAGGACTGGCACCCCGCCGA
>CAZASZ010000063.1:0-11264 GCA_964487925.1 uncultured Gammaproteobacteria bacterium | reverse complement strand
CCCGCAACCGCATTTGCACTGCCCCCGCGAACGACCAAATTCCCGGCAATACCAAGATCGACCCCCCTTCCACTGAGCACACCCGTAGCCGTCGCAATGGCTGTTATGGAGGAAGCCCCCGAACTGCTGCCGTCACTTGCATACGCTTCGGCGCTACCGCCGCGAACGTTTAATGCATCAGCATTGATGGTCAAAGTACCCACCGAGCTGCCAGCGGAAATCCGGGCGTCGGCTTCAGCCATGGCGACAAGGCTACTGCTGCTACTCACGCTGGCGGTGGCCGACGCCACCCCTCCCTTAACGTTGACCGTGCCACTGACATCGAGTGAGATATTCTTGCTCGAGGTCAGATATGCAGCCGCATTCGCTGAACCTGAACTCGACGCGCTGCTTCCAATACTGGCAAAAGCCGAGCCACCTAGTACGCTCAACGATCCGCTATCTACCATGACACTGATATTTTCACCCGCGGACATACCGGCGGACACGTCAAGGATATCGCTACTGGAGGCCGACGCAGACCCGCCTTTGATCAGCATGCCGCTAGATAAATGTGCATCAATATTGCCGTCCGCATGAACCAGCGCGTAACCGGCGGAGCTATTGTCGCCGAGGATTTCCAAGGACGCCCCGGTGATGTTGATAGAACCTTGCGTATCCACCAGAGCCGTACCGGTCGAGGAAGACTGATGTTGCCCGGTCACCAACACCTTGCCGGCCCCATTGGCGTCAACATCACCGTTCAAGTTCAGCGTCTTGGCGCCAAGATACAGGTTGGCGGTGCCGACTCGGCCGATGTTCACATCGTTATTGGCATTCAGCGTGATGTCGTGGGCAAAACGCTGAGTCGCGGAGCCGATGCTCCCATCCAGATTTAGATCCCGCCCCGCCGTCAACGTCAAACTGCCGTTTGCCGGCAGATCGCCGTTCAGCAAATTGGTTTGAAAAATCAGGTCTCGCCCCGAAGTGACCACGGTCTGGGTACCGCCGATCTCGGCATCGGTGTCGCGCACTATGACAACATGGCCGGCGGTCGTATGACTGGAACCACCATCGTTGGTGTTGAGCGTGATGTCCCCCGAAGTGGACAGTACCGTTACGGTGCCATTTGTCGCGCGAATGACGCCCTGGGCTAGAGCGATAGCACTCCCCGATGCGCTCGTGCCGCCGATGGCGGGAGACGCGCTCGCGCTGCCCCCACGCAGGGCGAGCGCATTGTCGACGTTTATCGAAATCGATGCCGCAGTGCTTAGTATGCCCGCCGAGGCATACGCCGAGGCCACATTATTTATTGACGAACCACTGGCAAACGAACCGCTGGCGTAGGCACCGCCCGCATCAACAGTGAGGTTGCCGGAAGAATTGCTGCCATGGACGTTGATGGCGACCGACGCCGAGCCAGCCGCGGCCGTTGATTTGATCGTCGCCTCTCCCTCAGCAATCGCCTGATGGTCCCCTGACGCCCCCGACGCGGATGCCCCCACGGAAGAGCCGCCCGTGAGCGTGAGGTTGCCGGCCGTAAGATTGATCGCGATGCCGTTTGCGGACGTGATTTCAGCGCTGGCACAATAATGCGCGTGCCCATACGCAAGGCTCCCAGAACCGCCTTGTGCTTTCGCCGAGCCGCTGCCGCCTTGAAGCGTGAGATTACCGTTTGTATTCACCTCGATATCGTGGCCACTGACTTCGGCGCCTGTATTGGCGACGACACTCACCGAGGAGCTACTGCCGTTAACCGCCAACGCGCTGCCGGATGTCCCACCGAATAAACTCACGGCATTGGCCGAAGTGAGCCTAAGTGTCCCGCTGCCGGTCGCAGTGTCGTCGGCATATATACCCGCAGCAGCGCTCGCATCGGCCAAGAGGGTAGGCTGCCCCGAAGGACCGATAGAACCGCTACCGCCCGCGACTGCATTCGCAGAACCACCGGAAATCGTAATGCTCCCGGTCGTGAGCGAAATCGTGACGTCGTTGCCGGCGGAGATCTCGGCATCACCATTCACGCTGGCGCTGCCGTTTCCGCTTCCGCTCGCGCTTACGTTCGCCGTCCCGGCTGTCAGCGTAACATCGCCCTGGGATATACGCCCCGTATCGATGTTTACATTGTGCTCAGCCATAATTCGTGCCGACGCATTGGCAGACGCAGATGCACTGCTACTGGCCGATGCCGTTACGGAAGCGGAACCGACACCGCCGCTGAGTGTAATCGCGCCACCGACATCCAACGCGATATCGTATCCAGATAGTTTTGCGGATGCGTCCACCGACACCGACGCAGATCCATAAGCATGTGCGGAAGCACTGCCCAACAAGGATCCGGCTTGCGCACCCTTTAGCGTTAATCCACCGTCACTGACGATCGTCAAGGTTCCGGATTGATTGCCGTCCGCATCCGCCTTGATTGCGCCGTTTCCCTTGGCGACGATGCTGCCCGGTGTGCCGAAAGAACTGCTGGCGGAAGCCTGCGCGCTACCACCGTACACACTGATGGCACCGGTGCCATTGATGGTCAGATTATTGTCCGCCGCCAGGATTGCGGAGGCATCCACTGATGCCGACGCCGTCGCGCCACCGATAGTGCCGATACCGCCTTGAATGGTGATACCGCCGCTGCCCGACGTAATATCAATATTATTGCCCGAGTGGATCCTCGCAGACACATTACCCATGCTCGTACTGCTACCTAGCAGGGCGCTACCGCCGGTAATTTGAAGTCCGTTGGCGGTATTGATGGAAATATTACCCGAAGCCGTCTCGATGAGTGCATACGCCGCGATACTGCTGTTGCCGCCCAGAACGCTCAGATTTGCACCCGATATCGAAATATTCCCTGCTGTGCTGATAACCCCTGGCCCGTTGGCTGCGCTGACGACGACGTCGCCCGAGCCGTCATTGTCCGCGTCGGCGACAATTGACAGCGTATTGACACCGCCCAGATAGATGCCAGCACCGGAGGAACCTCCAAGCGCCCCGGCGATATGAACATCCCCGTTCGCGGTAAGCGTTACGCTATGATTGAACAGCGTCGCCTGGGAACCAATATAATTATTTATATTGATGGAGCTACCGGCACCCAAAGATAGCGAACCTCCGATTGGAAGATCGCTGTCCGTCAATTGGGAATCGAGCGTAATGTTGCGCTGAGCAAAGAGCGCGATATTAGTCCATGCGCCTCCGGACATATTCGGATCGATCGTCAGCGTGCTCAACGACGATCCCGAACTGGCATGCAATGACCCGGATCCGATCACCGTGCCGCCGGTCGCGATACGGATATTCTGAGGATCGATATAAAGCGACCCGTTTTGATAGCCGTCCCGATGCGCGCGGCCAGAGTATCTGCCGTTGAGCCTGAGACCGCTCGCTCCGGAAAGCTCGAGGAACCCACCGCTTCCACCTAGAGCGCCGCCTTCCACCCGTGTAAGACTGCCCGGATTCATCAGGAGCGTACCGTCCGCAATCAGGCGAATTTCTCCACCGTCGAATACACCCTCGGCTGCACCGCTCGCACTGATATCACCGGTAGACAGCAATTCGATATCGTGGGTTGAATGCAGTTCAACGCGCCCCGTTCGACCTTCGGCCAAAGAATCACTGACGATCGTTCCCGAATTGACGACGTTGCCACCTTCGCCGATCAGGTAGATTTCCCCATCCGATTCGACGATCGATGAAGCCTCAATCAAACCTGCATTATTTACCGCAGTGGAGACAAGACTTTCCGCCACATGCGCTGAAACCAGAACACGGCCGCCGTCGGCGCTGAGGACTCCTTCATTGGAGACGCCGGCGGATGACGACAACGCGGCGGCGTCGACAGCGACATTAATCAATCCGTTGGCGTCGACAGACATCGTCATCTTACTGCCGGACACCAGTGCTATTTGGCCAAGCTCTGCGTCCATACGCCCCTTGTTGACGACACGGTCGCCAGCGAGCACGGCATAGCCGCCATTTTGCGTCCGGACATGCCCTTCATTGGTGACACTGCCGCCGCCACTGCCGTTGACAAAAACAAAACGGTTATTTTTGAAATCCTGATCCGAAATATCTAATGTCGTAGCAACCAGTCCGGCAACGTCCACCTGGGAACCAGGACCGAAGTAGATACCATGCGTGTTGATCAAAAAGACCTGGCCATTTGCGGAAAGGTTTCCCAAGATCTCGGAGGGCTGCCCGCCCGTTACACGGTTTAGCGATATCGCATTGGCGCTCGGCTGGATATAACGAACGAACTCCTGCTTGTCGATCGAGAATGAGTTCCAGTTGATGATCGAATTCTGACTCGATTGTTCGACTACCGTTGTTTGCGTATCCGGGCGTGCAATAGTCGCTTGTCCGTCCACGACAACCTCGCCGAGCGGCGCCGCGGAAACGATACCGGGGATCGAATAGCTTGCCGAGACGATCGCGGACCACAGCTTCTTCCTGACAAAGCGATTGCCCACGGTATCCTGACGTGATCGAGCTCGGTTTACGGATAACATATACGCCATTCCCATGATTAGGTTACGTCATTAAAATCATTCATAATTCAGTAGCGACCATAACGGATGCCTCAATATGACATGGCAACAGAGGCCCATAGACGCGTCTCCTTGTTGTCACTAGAATTGGCGTTGGTCACAGGTGTCGCGATGGCCACTCTTAACATATATCGACTATTGATCGAGGTATCCAAGCCCACACCGAGACCGGCCAGGGCAACGTGATTCCGTTCGCCCAAAAGCCTGGTGTGATCATAGACGCTACCCCAGTCCACAAAGAATCCCAACCGCGAAGCCATCGAGTTCATGGCGATTTGATATTGCGGAACGGCGTAGAACAGATCCGCCGAGGCATACCAACCGTAATCGCCCGAGGCCTCGCTGGATTGATAGGCGCGAACACTGTACGGCCCTCCCAATCTTACCCGCTCCGTATCGGCGAGCGGCTGAGGAGAATAGACGACCAAGCCGTGTAGCATAACCGAAAGCCGCTTATACAACGGCCTAAGATGTTTATAGTCGAGTGTAACTTTTCCGACTTGTTTGGCACCCTGGATATTTTTATCGCCCTGATTGAAGTTCGATTCCAGCCGCATGGAAAAATAGTGTGAAGATGCGCTATTCAGTCGCTCGAAATCAAGCGATACTGAAGCCAGATTGATACTTACATTGTTTTTATTGTCGAGCGCCAATGTTCCGGATTGATCCGTCTCTTTTCTTACCAGCGCCAGCTCCACGGATCGCGTATCGCTAGCTTGACGCACCCACGGCTGCTTGTAGAACAACTTGTAGTTATTCCCGCTGCCGGACAGCGTCGCGTTTACCGCATTCGAAAATCCGATCCTGGCAGTATCAACATCATAGTCGAAACGAGAAATATCGAATCCAAGCCGACCGCCCTCATGATTCGAGACAACATCGTAGCCGATATCGGCGTATGAAACGTCTGTGCCGGACGATACGAGCCCATCGAACTTAATACGATCGCCTTCGGAAACCACGTTGTTTACACGAACGCCGCCCGACAGGCGCGGCACGCCCAGCCCCGTCCGTCCATAGTTGTCAAGCTGTAGCGTGTAGTTGAACTTCTGTTCACGGATGTTGATCCGGACGTCGGATTGACCAAATTCCGCTCCCGGGACGATGACCGCTTGCGCGACGATACCCGGTAGGTCGTTCAACAATAACAATTCGTGCTCAAGTCGACTCACTTGAATTACCGGCGAGACCACTGACCCCAGATGCAGACTATCCATCTGTGCCGCCAACCACGACGATCTATAACCGGTGTTGCCGTGAAAACTGATTGTGCCCAAGCGGCCTTCAATAATTTCAAAAACGATGTTGCCGTCGGAAATCTTTTGCGCAGGCACCGTCGCCGTGGCCAGGATATACCCGTTATTCCTATAAAATCTCGTAACCCTGTCGGCCAGCTCGTAAATTTCGTTCAGCGTCAGATCGGCTGACAACTTGTCCTGGACGACGCGTCGCAGCTCGGTCTGACTGAACAGTGAATGCCCATTGAATGTGATGTCATTGATGTGAATCCGTTTTTCGCTGTGAATTACCGCGCGCGAGATAGGTTCTGACTTGATCTCAGGGGCAGGCTTGACGCTTTCAGCCTGACGAGCATGTTCGAGTGGACTCAACACGACGCCCGGCGTGGGAATGATTTCAGCGGACAAAGCAGGACATACCGAAGCGATGTAAACGATCAGCCCGCAGTTTACCATATGCATGTAACGAACAATTCTTGAGATCAATTCCTGAGCCTCCTCTCTCGCTCTAGGATATTCGATAAACCATTTCGTTTTGGTGCCGCAGACGACAACATCCCGCTACGCGGCTTGCTACCCGAAACACCGGGACCCACTCGAAGCATTCTCACAAACCGTGAGCCCTCCACAATACTATCGTCCCATTTCGTTAGAACGTTATAATTCAAAACACCGTCACGTTAAGGTATTTCCGCAACAAGCTGCGCAATGTGGTTGAGGATGCTATTCAACACCGCCGAGGGTCCCATATGCATCGAGCTGAAACCGGCGATTTTCGAAACTCAATATCATGCCGTTCTCGGTAATCCGATCGATCATCAACCCAGGCGCAATTTGATCCCGCTCGTGTAAAACCTTATTGTTTACCGTCAAAATTCTTCCCCTAGGATCATCGGAATACAAATGTACGCTGACCGCAATTTTTGGAAGTCTGCGCACAAACTCTTCTGGTAGTTCAAATACAAACGGGATATGTGCAATATTCGCATCATGATGCATGTTCGCCTGTCGTCGCTCACCCTGGTTCGATTGATTCCGCATCAATCGGCTAGGCACCGCCCCGGCTTCCACCACAGTCGCTTTCCCGTTTTCGAGCTCCACATCACTTGACTCGCCTGCCGCGACGGACGAAGAATCTTTTTCGGGCCGACGAGAATCGGAGACTTCGTGTTCGATCTTCGTCCTAATTTCTGTCAATATAGCCGCTCTTTTCTCCTTGACGGAAGGTTCCTTCTTCCGGCTCTCGAACGCATCTACCCTTGCGGCAGCTACCTTAGAGACTATCTGATCGACTTGCGCTGACGATGCTTCTTCCGTCTCCCGGAGGGACACCTCCGGCTCGTTTTTCGGATCCCTTCCGTCGGATGGCAAATGTTCGTTTATAGAACGCGGACTCGTACGATCCGTCAACACGACGGCGGTATTTGCCATATTCCTTTTCGCTACGGATTCGACCGAGACTTTATCGGATTTCGGGTCATAAGCGCCATTTTCGCCGACAAGAAAATACACCATTCCGCTCGCTAGCACGACTGCGGCAGATATAGTCATCGATAACATTTTGATATCGACCTTCCTTGTCTTCGCGAACTTATAATCATGATGCGTATCAATACGAGGAACGGCATCACCCAATGTTCTTTGTTCCGCCTTAACCAAGGCCTCGAGAAGGTATGACATCTTTAATATTTCCAATCTTGTGTCAAATGAGGGGTGGAGGAGTCCAAATATCCGTTAATCTTCATCAGAGTGACTTGTCCCACAACGCCGTCTACCCCGATATCATGATCCATCTGAAATCGTTCTACGGCCAAACTCAGGCCGCGATCAAAAAAGTTATCCATAACCGTCGAATACCTTTCATCAATACGCTTCAGCGCCTGCTTGAGCGACAATATGTGAGCCCCGGAAGCGCCGACCTTGATCGGAAGCTCACCTAAATAGGACGGTTTCCACAAATAGAAGTAATCGCCGGCCCATCGGTTTGCTAAGTCCTGCGTCGACAAAGAGTGACGTCCCTCCTCATCCTCAACGGTGAGTTCACCGTTTTGCGCATGAATCACCACCGTGGGATAGAGCGTTCCATCGGTAGCCGTGGTAAGCAAAATTGCAGGCCTGTCGTACTTTATGAGTTCATACGGTTTGCCGTTGTTACCATAAACACATTGCAATTCATGGTCGGCAGCGAAATCGCAGACGCTCGAATTTTCCTCGAAATCCTGAGTGATCTGCCAGAGTCCGAAAATCCTCTTGTACGCAGAATTGAGCAGGCTTGCCCGTGCCGCGAACTGATTATCAAATCTGACCTGAGCCTGCCCCATTCCCCGAGCGGATAAAGTCCAACCGTCGAGCGCTTCAGCATGCCCGAAACCGTCGAGTTTCACCGTGGCCGCAACAGCGTTTCCGAATTCAGTCAGTGTCGCCCATAGCCGCCCCCCGTACTTAATCGAGCCCGCAGCCATTAGCAGACCGCCGATAAGTGCCGCGGCAACGGCAGTACGCAAGGCCTTACGCTTCGGCGCAACCTGCGAAATCTTCCTCTCGCCCAATACCTCCAGGGCCGCCCGATTAACCGTCTCTTTGTAAACCACCTCGTCTTCCTGCGTATATGCGCCAAGCAAAGCCCGATCGCAAATCAAGTTGACTGTCCGGGGGATACCCTTGCTCAATCGATATATTTGCCGAATAGTCGCTGAGTCAAATAATTTTCTCTGACAACCCGCGACCGAAAGCCGATGCAAGATATAACAAGTCACCTCATCCAACGAGAGGGGATGAAGCTCGTAGCGCGCGGTGACCCTCTGCTCCACCTGGCGCAACTCGTTTCTTGCCAGCAGCTCGTCCAATTCCGGCTGACCAATCATCATAATCTTCAGCAACTTGCACTGATTCGTCTCCAGATTGGTCAGTAATCGAAGCTGCTCGATGACTTCTGCGCTGAGGTTTTGCGCTTCATCGATGATGAGGACGGTGGTTTCGCCCCGGCCATGCGCCTCGATTAGGTACCGGTTAATCTTGTCGACGAAAACCTTTGTGCTTGATTCGTCCTGAACATAGCCGACTCTAAGCTCATCACAAATGGAAGCTAACAGCTCGGGCACTGTCAATCTGGGGTTGATAATGAAGGCGATATTGCAATTTTCCGGAACCTGTTCGAGGAAGCATCTGCAAACGGTCGTCTTCCCGGTACCGACCTCCCCGGTAATCAGCACGATACCGCCATGGCCGCTGACGCCATACAATATATGCGACAAGGCCTCACGATGACGCTCGCTCATATACAAATACTTGGGGTTTGGCGCTATCGAGAACGGCGGCTCGAAAAACCCGAAATACTGATTGTAAATCGTCGTATGATGAGGATGTTTCCGTACTACACCCGTAGTTGCAGACGGACGAACGACAGGCTCTTTTTCGAGCGTGAACTCCTCATTACCTACGGACTGCAGTTGCCACACTACCCTCTACTCCCGAAATATTGACGTTGGTTAACGGTGCTGACGTCACATTTTTGACTCTTAACAGCCACTTGCCTTTCTTTGCAAGCCATTTCATCTCTCCGTATCCGTCCACCGTCAGGTGGGCATTTACCCCCAAGGAAGATGACGCCATCACCACAAGCGTCTTTCTCTTCGCCGAATATTTTGCCTTAAGCGCCTGTATCGTGAGGTCATAACCGTTGCAATCCTGGTCTATGCCGTCGGAAACAATCTCCTGAGCGCCTGGATTTATGGCACTATCGTTGTCGTTGCAATCGAATGCGGCCGTATATCCGTCCGCATCAACATCACTCACATTTGCGCTACTCTGCAACCAAGCATAGGCGCTCTGAAGGTTGATCAGGCCGTATCCTCCATCGCTATCGGGGGCCGTCCCCGTAATATCTGTCGCAGTGCTAGAGAGCGACGATTCGATCAACGAATAAGACGCGAACGGTACTGCCTCCCGCAACAAAGCGACCGCAGCGGTTACATGTGGTGCAGCAAAAGACGTGCCATCAACGGTTACCGTCGCATCCGGTTGTAACCCGCCCGTCGTCAGGTCGGTCGTATAGATCCCCGCGCCGGGCGCGACGATCTTCGGATATATCGAGCCGTCGCAAGCAGACGGGCCGCGACTGCTCGAACTCCAGACCTGACTGTTTGAGTCCACCGCGCCAACCGAAAAGACATTGGGGTTGTTTGCCGGGCTCAAGCTTGTGAAAGCATTGGAGCCGGAGTTGCCACCGGAAAATACGACGCCGATATCGGCAGCCAGGAGCGCCTGTATATCAGGCTGAAATTCGGTATTGCAGCTATCGATATTGTTGAGGCCCCAAGAGTTATTTACGACATCGGGCGCATCGTCCGTACTCGAGTTCTGGTCGGGGTCCAACATCCATTGGAAGGCTTGGTGAATCGCACTGAGCTGAATAAGCTGACTGTCGTTTTCAATCCTTGCAGCAACCCATTGCGCGCCGGGGGCAACTCCGACATTTTGGCCGCCTACAGGATCCGCTACCATAATCCCCATTGAGTGAGTTCCGTGCCCGCTCAAATCGACTGGTGTCGTGTGCTCGCCATACGGATCAAACCAGCTATTGGTTCCACCCCGCCATTTACTCGCCAGGGCATTGTGCGCGACATCCACCCCGGTATCGAGACTTCCAATCACGATGCCGGTGCCGTCGAAGCCCTGACCCCGCATATAATCCGCTGCGATCATGGTCAAGTTCCATTCGGGGGGAGCGGCAGCGGCGAATCGAACCTGCGGCATCGTGTACACTTCATCGTACTGAATCGATGCAACACCGCCGAGCATTGATATCCCGTTGATCATGTCTACCGGAACATCGGCCGCAATCGCGTTGATCAACCACAGATCCTTGGCCCCCCCTTGGAGTCCTCTGGATTTCAAAATCGCCCTGATTTCCCGTTGATTCAGATCGGTCGACGCCTTCAATGCCCTGATCAACTTGCCGCGCCTTAATTTGCGATTTATCTTTCCATTTTTTTTGTTCTCGGTAACGAATTGCATAAGGTCGATGCTGCCCGAGAACTTTATAATTACAGGAACCTTGTCGGTTCTCGTCTTGGTGCTCATCACACCTAACAGCTTGGGCATAACGAAACCGGCGGGTGAAGCGAAGCTTGTGGCGAGCAGCACCACCAGCAGAATCGCGCTTACAATTTGATTCATTTCCCTACCCTAGAAATTGATTCGGCAACCAGATCCGAAAATTGACAATGCCGGCATCGGATTCCAATGTTATGGTCATTCCCGGAGAAGACACTAAGCACCTAAAAGGCATCGCGGCGAATTCATTGGTACTCATCAAAAGGATCCCGGTTTTTCGACGCACATACTCTTTGCCGGTAGATTCAACTCCTCTTGATATATAACGGCAGGCGATGCGATTTATTCAGAATTTCCCAACTGGCGTCGAACGAAGTGATTCGGCACGAAATCGAGTAGGAGGGGGAGTCACCCCCCGTCCTCTCACACCACCGTACGTGCGGTT
>CAZASZ010000062.1:0-11893 GCA_964487925.1 uncultured Gammaproteobacteria bacterium | reverse complement strand
TTGGTTCCCGGCATATCCGATGATGAGTCCCAACACGGCCCCTAGGATGGCTAGCAGTGCTGATTCTGTCAGAAAGAGCCCTAAGATCTGTGGCCGGGTCGCTCCTATGGCTTTGAGCAGGCCAATTTCGGTGGTGCGTTGCGATACGGATACCAACATGACGTTCATGACGAGGACGCCGGCCACGATCAGGCTGATTCCCGCGATCCCGGTCACGGCCAGTGTCAACGTGCTTAATATCTTGTTGAAGGTGTTGATGACGGCATCCTGAGTCACGACGGTCACATCCAGATCGCCTTGGTGGCGCATCCTTATTCGATTTTCAATGGCCGATATCGCCTTTGGGATTTGCTCCTGAGTGCGCACGTCGATAAGAATGCGGAATAGTGACTGGGTATTGAAGATAGCCTGGGCCGCGGCCACGGGAATAATGACCAGTTCATCGGTGTCCTGCCCTAGTGAGGTGCCCTCGGAGGCCAGGATACCGATGATCCGAAAGCGCCGGTCTGCGATCCTCAGCCATTCGCCCAAGGCGGGTTCGGGACCAAAGAGCTCGCGCTTGATCTGCTTGCCGATGACGCAAACCGCGGTTGCCCGTTCGGCGGAGGTCTCGGGCAGGAAACGGCCCCTCTCCATATGGAAACCGCGAATCCCCAGAAAGGGTGGTGTGGTACCAAGCAGGATAATGTCCCGGCTGCGTCCGTGCCAGGCCACCGGGGTTGCGCCCACGTTGATTGGCGCCATCCGGCTCACGCCGGGCAGGCGTGTCAACGACATGGCGTCGGCAATGGTCAGGTCGCGACTGGTCTCGCCCAGAAACATGCTGGGGCTTGCGCCAGCAGTCTCGGAACGTCCGGGCAAGACGATGACGAGATGGGTGCCGAGCGCCGAAAACTCACCGATAACGTAACGTCGTGCCGCGTCGCCGAGCGAGTTCAAGACAACCACCGAGGCCACGCCAATAGCCATGGCGAGCAGGATCAGCGCGGTGCGCAGGCGGTTGCCGCTCAGGGCTTGACCGGCAAAGGCTAGGCTGTCTCTGGTGTTCATGTGCCCGTTTGCTGCACTCTATCCGAGATGATGCGGCCGTCCTCCATGCGCAGCTGTCGAGCCGCGCGACCACCGAGCGCGGGGTCATGGGTCACGACCAGCAGGGTCAGACCGGATGCATGCAGTTCTTCGAGCAGACTGATGACCTCCTGACCGGTATGTCGGTCAAGGTTGCCGGTGGGTTCGTCAGCTAGGAGTATGGTGGGTTCCATGATGACGGCGCGGGCGATCGCGACGCGTTGCCGTTGTCCGCCGCTGAGTTCCTCGGGGCGATGTTGAGCGCGATCAGTAAGTCCCATATCGTCGAGCGCTGCATTCACGCGCGTCCGGCGCTCGGCGGCGGGGACGCCGGCTAGCACCAGGGGCAGGGCGATATTATCCGCTGCGGAAAGGCGGGGGATTAAATGGAAAAACTGAAAGACGAAGCCCATCGTCCGCTGACGGACGTGAGCCTGCTGGTCGTCGTTCAGGGTGGTAACGTCCTGGTCGTCAAGCAGGTATTGGCCCTGGTCTGGGCGATCAAGCAGGCCGATGATGTTGAGCAGAGTCGACTTGCCTGAGCCGGACGGTCCCATGATCGAGACATAGGTGCCTTGCTCGATCATGAGATCGATATTGTTCAGGGCATAAACCGATTGGTTGCCGACGTGGTAGGCGCGTTGAACCTGGGTGAGCGAGATCATTTGCCTGTTGTATTCGAGTTGTCAGCCGTTACGGTGGCCCCGTCGGTGATACCCTTGCGATCGATGGAGGTCACGATCCGTTCGCCCGCGACCAGCCCGGAGATGGCCTCGGTATAGTGCCAGTTGGAGATTCCTGGAGTGAACTGCCGCTGCGACAGCATGTCGTCGGGACCTACGACCATGACGGCATTACCCTCGAGCACGGCCTCGGTCGGTATGCGCAGGACATGGTCGTGCTTGGCGAGGACGATCTCGGTGTCGGCGCTGTAACCGGGGAGGACGCGACTGACATCCGCATCTTTCTCGAAGTCCACGTCAATCTCGACCGTGCGGGCCTGTTTCTCGAGTTCCTGGATATAGGGCGCGATCCGCCGCACGTGTCCAGGAAACAAGGCGTCGCCGAATGCGTCGAGGTGGACGCGGGTCTCCATGCCGATGTGGACTCGCGGCGCGTCGACCTCGTCGATCGGGGCCGAGACATACAGACAACGCGTGTCGACGAGGTCGATGGCCGGCAAGGTCGCGACGCCGGTCGGCGACGGGGTCACGAATTCGCCTTCCTCGCCATTGATCTCCGCCACCGTTCCGGAGAACGGGGCGCGTAGCAGGGTGCGTTCGACATTGACCTTGGCGACGTTCTGCTGGGCTTGGGCGACATCGGTCCTGGCCTTGGCGGCCTGGCAGGCCGCCTGCTGGGCATCCGCTTGCGCGCGCGCGGTCTCTGCGGCCTGGGCGGAGACCTGCTTCTCCTTGCGCAATTGATCGGTGCGAACCGCATCCCGGCTCGCATTGGCGGCCAGCAGGCAGGTCTGTTCGGCCGCCGAGCGACTGGCCTTGGTCTCCTCTTTGGCAAGCGCAAGTTGACCGACGAGGTCATCGTTCCAGAGGGTGGTCAGGAGTTGACCGGACTCGACATGATCGCCCTTATGGACATGGAGTTTCGCGATCTGTCCACCTATCATCGGAGACACTCCGGCCCGCCGACAGGCCTTGATCGTCCCGGCACGGGTGTTGGATACGGTTGCTTCAACCGTCCCATTCTCGATCTTGGTGATGACAGCCGGAATGGGCTGAGGTCGAGACTCGTATCGAATCAGGGCCCAGATACCGACCCCGAGAAATGTCAGGATGAGGATGCGAACCAGCATTCGTTTCATGAAGGTGTCCTTTTGCCGCTTGGCTGTAGGCTACCCACTAATAATACACCGTTCTTAGGGGGTTTCCTGGGGTATTTCCATGGCGTGAATGAGTCTCGTCGGGTATTACCGCCGAGGCGCCTCGCGAGCTTTGGTCAGGGTTCGACAGTTTTCGGGGCTATTTCATCCAAGGTGGTCGGCACCTCGGGTGGCGTCACACGGACGTTCTTGACCATGTTTTCACCGACCTGAATGACCTCCATCGTATAGCCTGCGATCCGCATGCACGTGCCGGTCTGGGGGATCGTCTCGAGATATTCGATAATGAGTCCGCTCAGGGTGTTGGGGCCCTCGGTCGGCAGATCCCAGTTCATGATTCGGTTCATGGCCCGCAGACTGGCGCTACCGTCGACCAGATGGCTGCCATCGTCTTGGGGGTGGATATCGGTGATCGTGGATGAAACGTCAGTCGTGAATTCCCCTATGATCTCCTCCAGGATGTCCTCCAAAGTAATCAAGCCTTCAATATCGCCATATTCGTCCACGACCAGTCCGATACGGTGTTTATGGTTCTGGAAATTAAGGAGCTGGGTGTTCAGGGGTGTCCCCTCGGGCACGAAATAGGGCTCGTCGGCGGCCGCAATGAGGTCTTTGCACGTCAGTTCGTCCCGCGTCATCAGCGGGATCACGTTGCGGGCGTGCAACATGGCCACCACGTTGTTGATATTGTCGCGATACAGCGGTACCCGAGTGTAGGGGCAGTGTTTGACAAAGGCCGCAATTTCCCCGATGTCCTGGTTTATGTTGATACCGACAATCTCGTTGCGCGGGATCATGATGTCCTCAATGCGTGCTTTCTCCAGATCGAGGATGCTCAGAAGCATCTGCTGATGCTTGTCGGGAATCAGATCGCCGGCCTCGTTGACGACGATGCGGAGTTCGTCGCTGCCGAGTTGGTGGGCTACCGAGTCCTCTTTAGACATGCCT
The DNA here is from genome assembly GCA_964487925.1 of uncultured Gammaproteobacteria bacterium. Taxonomy (GTDB): domain Bacteria; phylum Pseudomonadota; class Gammaproteobacteria; order SZUA-140; family SZUA-140; genus RI-283. The sequence goes on along the minus strand of CAZASZ010000062.1, from coordinate 8,037 downwards.
AGGGTGTGCAGGATGCCGTTGGCAATAACGTTAATGATCCAGACCAGCGGGTAGCATGCGGTCAGCAGCGGCGTGATGATATACACGGCGGGGAAGGCGATGCGCTCGGGGTGGAGCGCAGCCGCAGTCTTCGGCGTGACCTCCGCGAAAATCAGGATCACCAAGGTCAGTAGGCCCGCCGAGGCCGCGATCCAAGCCTCCCCGAAGGTGCGTAGGGCGATGATGGTCGAGACCGAGGATGCCAGTATGTTGACGAAGTTATTGCCCAACAGGATGATTCCGATCAGGCGATCAGGGCGCTCCAGCAGTTGCTGAGCCAGCTGCGCGTGGCGGTTGCCCAGGTCTACTTGGTGTTTTAGGCGATGTCGGTTGAGTCGCATCATGGCCGTTTCCGTGGCCGAGAAGAACGCCGAGAGCAGGATCAGCAGGACTAGTAGTCCAGAGAGGATCGGTATTGATGTGGTATCCATCTGCGTGGATGCTTGCGTCCGTGGTTTCGGTTCGTGGAGCTACTTTTGCAGGATGAGTTCGAGGACCATCTTGCTACCGAAGTAGGCTAGTAACAGGCTGATGAATCCCCACATCGTCCAACGGATGGCTATTTTGCCGCGCCAGCCGTGACGCCAGCGCCCCCAAAGTAGCGTGGCATAGACCAGCCAGGCGACGATGGACAGGATGGTCTTATGGGCCAGATGCTGGGCGAATAGGTCTTCGGTATACATAAATCCGCTGACCAGCGCCAACGATTGTAGAAAGAAGCCCAGCGTGATCATTTGGAACAATAGGCTTTCCATGGTCTGTAAAGGCGGCAGCGCCCGTATGAATCCACCTGGACGCTGATTGTGCAGTTGGCGATCCTGAATGGCCATGAGAATGGCTTGGACGGCGGCCAGGCTCAGGAGGCTGTAGGCCGTGACAGAGATGACGACATGCAGCTCGACCCCGGTTTCGGAATGAGGCAGGATGTGGGCACTTTGAAAGAAATGATCCATAAGAAGTGCGATGGCGGCGAGAGGGAAGACCGCGATGCCTAAATTCTCGACTGGCTTAAACAGGGCGGCCAGCACGAGTAGCAGCGCGATGACCCAGGAAATGAGCGAGACGGCGTTGAAGAAGCCGAGATTGAATCCGCTGGCCGGGTTCATTTGCTGGTAAAGGATGAAGGCATGTCCGGCGACCGCCAGCGTGGACGTCACCAGGATGTGCAACTTTCGGCCCGGCTCTTCCATGGTGTAGCGTACCAAACGGACGCTCAGCAGTGTGCCGGCTAGAATATAGGCTGAAATCGTTATGATATTGAGAAGGTTCATGATTGCTTGGCGTTATGACGTTTGTCCGAGAGACCGGATGGCTCCAAAATTTGTGTGATCGGTCGATAAGATTTCATGGTCTCTGACGACCCAACCTTGCGTGAGTTTAACTTTTTTTGAGAGGTTCGGCTAAAATCTATGCAGATTTCCGTGGACGCTAAGGGCGCGTTGCCTGATAACAAGAGTGTGACCGTATGACTATACGGGTGATGACCCTATGAAAATTCGGGTGCTAGGGTGCAGTGGCGGTATTGGCGTGGGGCTGCATTCGACGTCTTTCCTGATTGATGATGACATCCTGATCGATGCCGGAACGGGGATCAATGAGCTGACCTTCGATGAGATGGCAAAGATCCGCCATATCTTCCTGACCCATACTCACCTCGATCATATCGCCTGTCTGCCCCTCATGGTGGACAGTATTTTTACACATATCGATAGCCCGATCGTGATTCATGGTCAGGCATGTAGTATCGAGACCCTAAAAACCCATATCTTCAATTGGAACATCTGGCCTGATTTTGCCTCCTTGCCCTTTGGCTCGAATCCGGTCATGTGTTACGACAGCTTCGAGCCTGGGACTTTCCGTGAGTTGAATGGGCGCCGGTTCGAGATGATTCCGGTCAATCATATCGTGCCGACCGTGGGCTATCGGGTCTCGGACGACCATGGCTCGTTCGCCTACAGCGGTGATACCACAAGCAACGACAGCCTGTGGGATGCGCTGAACGCGCACGACACGCTCGACGTTCTGATCGTCGAGGTCGCCTTCAGCAACGAACAGCGCGAGCTGAGCCACAAGGCCAGGCACTATTGCCCGAGCCTGCTCGCCGGGGACCTGGTTAAGCTCCGGCACGATCCCCGGATCTTTCTGACCCATAACAAGCCCGGATATGAGGCGTTGATCATGGAAGAGTGCCGCGCGGCCATCGCGAACCGGGAACTGGATGTCCTCAAGGGTAACCTGGTCATCGATATCTAGCTCAAGAAGTCCTTTGACTTAGCAAACCAGAGATTCCTTGGCGCCGCCCATGCATTCCCCGGACCGTAAAACCGCTTCCCGCATGACTAGTATTGAGAGAGTGTGTATCATTGCTCTCTTTGCCATAGTCATAATCAGTAGGGGTCTTCCGCACGAATCATGTTCGATAGCCTGAGCGAACGGCTGGGCCGCACCCTCAAGAATCTTCGGGGGCAGGGGCGCCTAAGCGAAACCAATATTAAGGACGCCTTGCGCGAGGTTCGCATGGCGCTGCTGGAGGCGGATGTTGCCCTTCCGGTCGTGCGCGAGTTCATCGACCACGTCCGTGACAAGGCTGTCGGACAGGAGGTCATGCAAAGCCTGACCCCGGGGCAGGCCCTGGTCAAGGTCGTGCGCGACGAGCTCGTGCGGATCATGGGTGATGAGCAGGTCGAGCTCAGTTTCAATGTGCAGCCGCCTGCGGTCATCCTCATGGCCGGTCTGCAGGGCGCGGGTAAGACCACCAGTGTCGCAAAACTGACCCGATGGATCAAACAAAAGCATAAGAAGTCCGTGCTGGTCGTCAGCGCGGATGTCTACCGACCGGCGGCCATTGCCCAGCTCGAGACCCTGGCCGGCGAGGTCGAGGCGGAGTTCTTCCCCAGCAGCGCAGATCAGGACCCGGTCGAGATCGCGGCAGCGGCCTTCGACTTCGCCCGCAAGCGGTTTATCGATGTCGTCATTGTTGATACGGCGGGACGGTTGCATATCGACGCCGAGATGATGGACGAGGTCCGCGCCATTCATGCGCGCATCAAGCCCATCGAGACCCTGTTTGTCGTTGACAGCATGACGGGGCAGGATGCGGCGAATACGGCCCGGGCATTCGATGAGGCCTTGCCGCTGACGGGCGTGATCCTGACCAAGACGGACGGCGACGCCCGTGGCGGTGCGGCTCTGTCGATTCGGCAGATCACCGGCAAGCCGATCAAATTCCTCGGTGTGGGCGAAAAGACGGCTGCACTTGAGGTCTTCCATCCCGATCGTGTCGCCTCGCGAATCCTCGGCATGGGCGACATTCTGTCGCTCGTCGAGGATGCCGAGCAGAAGCTTGATCATGATGCTGCCACCAAACTGGCCGATAAGCTAAAGAAGGGTAAAGGCTTCGATCTCGAGGATTTTTTGGAACAGTTGCAACAGATGAAAAAGATGGGCGGTATCGCGAACCTGCTCGACAAGTTGCCGGGCATGGGTCAGCTGTCTGCAAACGCCCGCGATCAGGTTGAAGATAAGCAGTTTCTGCGCCTTGAGGCGATCATCAACTCGATGACGCGTCAGGAGCGCCAGTTCCCGGAGATTATCAAGGCCTCCCGGAAGCGTCGGATTGCCACCGGCTCAGGCACCCAGGTGCAGGATGTCAATCGGTTGTTGAAACAGTTCACTCAGATGAAAAAAATGATGAAACACGTGTCCAAGGGTGGCATGGGTCGGATGATGCGAGGCCTCAAAGGCCGGCTTCCGATCGGCTGACACCGGCGCAATTTTCGACTTCCAACACTTCCAACTAAGTGGCCGAGAGGCTAGGCAACCAGCAATGTATGAGAGTTATTACAACTTCACCGCACGTCCTTTCCGATTAAGTCCGGATTATCGTTTCTATTTCGCCAGCCGGGGTCACGGCCGCGCGCTGTCGTACCTGAAGTATGGCGTCTCCCAAGGCGAGGGTTTTATCGTTATCACCGGGGATATCGGTACCGGGAAGACTACTCTGGTCAACGCCCTACTCAAGGAGCTCGATCAGGAACGCATACTGCCCATCAAGGTGACCAATTCAGGTCTCGATGATAGTGATCTGTTGCGCATGGTGGCGTCGTCGCTGAACTTCGCCTATGAGGGCGTCAGCAAGGCAGGCCTGTTGAAGGGCATCGAGCAGGCGCTGAACGAGTATGCGCAGAAGGGGCGTCGGGTACTGCTGATTATCGATGAAGCCCAGAACCTACCGATCGCGACGCTAGAAGAACTACGCATGCTCTCCAACTTCCAGACAATTTCGGTGCCGTATCTGCAGACCTTTTTGTTAGGCCAGAAAGAATTCGTGAAGACCTTGCGTATGCCGAGCCTGGAACAGTTACGACAGCGGGTGACGGCTTCATATCATCTGGCCTCCTTGTCGAGCGACGAGGTCGAGCCATACATTATTCACCGTCTGAAAATGGTGGGCTGGGCGGGTGAGCCCGAGTTCACCCCAGATATCTTCGAGAGCATCTTCGAGGTCACGGGTGGTATTCCGCGTCGCATCAATTCGCTGTGCGAGCGGCTGTTACTTTATGGGTTCGTCGAAAACATTAAGCGCTTTGATCGCGAGGTGCTTGATACCGTCGTGGATGAATTCAAGGATGAGGTCACCAATCCTGCGGCCAATAACGACGACTGGCAACCTACCGTGGCATTGATGGATGATTCAGCGGCCAGGGAGGATCGCGTCGATGTACTTAACGAACGCCTGGATGTCATCGAGGAACGCCTCGATGCCCTTGAGGATATTGTTCGGCTTGGCATGAACGAGCTTAGAAGCGGCATACGCTAGCCAGGACCTCTTTGGGGAAGATGCCGTCTTTGGCGATCTGTTGGTCGTAGTAGAGGTTGTCGATGAACAGGTTGAGCGCGATCAGTCGCTGCTTGAGCTTGGCGAGTTCCTCTTCGCCAAGCCCCGAAAAATAATTGCTGGGTTTTCGCGCCACCAGCCGGGGATTGTTGTTTTCGGTGACTAACTCGTCCGAATATTTTCATTGCCGTAAATCCGACAAATTCCCCAGTGCGTAATGGTTTAGATCGCGTGCGCTTATCCGGCTCGCAAGAGAATGTCTCGGAGCTGCTGCGTCGGTTGCCGTTTCTGTTTTCCATGGTCAAGCCATATTTGATCGGGTACAATTTCTCGAAACGAATGCGTGGTGCAAGACCGCGTGGATGATATTCCTGGGTGCCTTCAGATGCTGCTGATGATCGATAATTATGATTCCTTCACCTATAACCTCGTGCAGTACTTCGGAGAGTTGGGTGAGGAGGTCGTCGTATTCCGCAACGATCAAATCGATGTCTCCGGGATCGAATCGATTGCCCCTGACCGTATCGTCATATCGCCCGGCCCCTGTACTCCGAATGAGGCAGGCATTTCGCTTGAGGTTATTGATTACTTTGCCGGGAGGGTGCCGATTCTGGGTGTATGCCTGGGCCATCAAAGCATCGGCCAGGCTTTTGGCGGCCGGGTGGTGCATGCTCACGGCATCATGCATGGCAAGACTTCGCTGATTCACCACAAGAATATCGGCGTCTTCCGGGGTCTTCCGTCACCGTTTCAGGCCACGCGTTATCATTCCCTGGTCGTCGCCCAGGAAGGTCTGCCGGATTGTCTGGAAATTACAGCCTGGACCGAGGACGAGACCGGTCAGATCGAAGAAATCATGGGGCTTCGGCACCGTGAACTTGATGTCGAGGGCGTTCAGTTTCATCCCGAGTCCATCATGACTCAGCATGGGCACGCACTATTAGGCGCATTCCTGAAGCGGAGCGTTGAGGTCAATACGGAGGGAGCCGTATGAGCGCGGTGCAAGCAGCTCTCCGGTCTTTGATCGCCGGGCAGGATCTTGATCGGGAGGAAATGGCCACTGTCATGCGGCAAATCATGGGCGGCGAGGCGACCCCGGCTCAGATCGGCGGTTTTCTGGTCGCGCTACGTATGAAGGGCGAAACCGTCGATGAGATCACGGCTGCGGCCGAGGTCATGAGGGCGCTTGCGAGTCCCGTCGCGGTGGAGAAGGACTTTATCGTCGATACCTGTGGTACCGGCGGCGACGGCGCCCGGACATTCAATATTTCGACGACCAGCGCTCTTGTGGCCGCGGCAGCTGGGGCGCGGGTCGCCAAACACGGCAACCGTTCGGTTTCCAGCGCCTCGGGCAGTGCCGACGTCCTTGAGGCGGCTGGCGTCAACCTTGTCCTGACACCGGCTCAGGTAGCCAAGTGCATCAATGAGGTCGGTATTGGTTTTATGTTCGCCCCTCAGCACCACGGTGCGATGAAGCATGCCATCGGTCCGCGCCGTGAGATGGGTGTGCGCACGATATTTAATGTATTGGGTCCGTTGACGAACCCCGCCGGTGCGCCCAGTCAGGTCATCGGTGTGTTTGACGATGCCTGGCGACGACCTCTTGCCGCTGTGCTTGAACGCTTGGGTAGTCGACATGCGATGGTCGTGCATGCCGATGACGGCATGGATGAGATCAGTATCTGCGCGCCGACTCGGGTCAGCGAACTCAAAGACGGTCGTATCGAAGACTATACGATCGAGCCCGAGGATTTCGGGTTGCGCCGCTATCCGGATGCCGGAGTGATCAAGGCCGAGACCGTAGCGGATAGCCTTGCCCTCATGAACAGCGTACTCGCCGGCGAGAGCGGTGCGGCTCGCGATATCGTTCTGCTCAATGCGGGCGCCGCGATCTATGTCGCCGGCCGTTCTCCCAGCTTGGGTGAAGGTGTTGATCAGGCCGTGGCGGTGATCGATTGCGGCGCGGCTCGCGAGCGGTTGAAGGCGCTCGTCGAGTTCAGTCAGCGTCTCTCCGGACAGGACTCGGAGGCGTGAGCGACCGCCCGGATATCCTGAAACGTATCCTCGATCGCAAGTCCGAGGAGATTGCCGAACGCTGCCGACAGCGGTCGTTTGCCGAGATCGCGGAGCAACTTGGAATGGCTTCGCCTGTACGTGGCTTTATCGCTGCCATCGAGTCTCGTCTCGATCATCAAGAGGCTGCTGTCATCGCCGAGATCAAGAAGGCCTCGCCGAGCCGAGGTATTCTGCGTGATCCGTTCGAGCCGGCCGTGATCGCGTGCGCCTACGAACAGGCCGGCGCTACCTGCCTTTCGGTGTTGACGGATCACGATTTCTTCCAGGGGCATGAGGATTACTTGCGCGCGGCGCGCGCGGCCGTTGCGTTACCGGTCCTGCGCAAGGACTTCATGATCGATCCCTATCAGGTCTGCGAGGCCCGTGAAATGGGCGCGGATTGTATTCTTCTAATCGTGGCAGCTCTTGGCGACGGACTGCTCTCTGAATTATTCGGGTTAAGTCGCGAACTCGGCATGGATGTCCTGATCGAGATCCATGATGGTGAGGAGTTGGAGCGCGCGTTGCGTCTCCCCGCACGCCTGATTGGGATCAATAATCGCAATCTCCGGACCTTCGATACCTCACTCCAGACTACCCTCGATCTCCTGTCCGGGATAGGTCAGGACAGGATTGTGGTCACCGAGAGCGGCATCCTTGCGCCGGGCGACGTCCAGCTTATGCGGGATCACGGTGTCGAAACCTTCTTGGTCGGCGAGGCCTTCATGAAGGCGGCTGATCCCGGCGCGGCTCTGCAATCCCTATTTGGGGAACTGTCCATACTTAACTGACGTCATCTATCCGGTGACGCACCTTATCGGTTTTTCACCAAATCCTCCAATCGCCGCGTCAAGAGTTGACAACAACAGTTTGTCTGTAGTCGGTTTTTGTTGTACCTTTCGGAGGGGATTATCGCTGGAGTGGCCAGGGGTGTTTAGTCGGCCGCCTTCGAGCTGGATGTACGTGAACTGGATGTAGAGGATAACGAGTAATGAAAAAACGCATTTTGGGTCTTGCCATCGTACTGTTTGCCTTGGGTGGCTGCGCGACGGAGCCGACACCGACCTCCATGGAATCCACTCAACCTGCCGTTGAGACCTCGACGA